>CABUOE010000015.1 GCA_902493155.1 uncultured Eubacteriales bacterium | reverse complement strand
CGTACTCCGGCTCGTCGCATTCCTCGTCCTCCTCCATCCGCTCCAGATCCTCCAGATACCGCTGGGCCTTTTTGAGTTGCTCCCGAATGAGAGCGGCAGTGGCCATGCGGGGGTTGGGGGCCTGGTTTTTCTCATTGTAAACGCTCTTTGGGTTTTCTCCCAAAGCAAACTTCATCCCGATGGGCTCCTTTAAAATCATGTCGTCGATGCGGCGGCCCCGGGTCTTAATAGCTGCCCACTGGCCGCCGATGGAGTTGGCGCTGCCGGGGCCGGTGAGGACAGTGGTAATACCGCCCGCCACCGCTTCCCGGAAAGTCCGGTCCAACGGATTGATGGCGTCGATGGCCCGAAGCTGCGGAGTGACAGGGTCTGTCTCCTCGTTGCCATCGTCCCCCTCAAAGCCCAGTCCGTCTTCCCACATACCTAAGTGGCAGTGGGCGTCGATAAATCCAGGATACAAAGTCATTCCGCAGGCGTCGTAGACATCCTCGTCGGGGGGCGCTTCGCTCATAGGGCCCACCGACTGGATTTTCCCGTCTGAAACAAATATGTATCCCTTTGGAAAATCCTCATCTTCCATGGTTTTGATGTTTGCGTTGATAATCAGCATATTTTCCTCCAAAATTCCCAAAATGCCTACAATAGAAAATCCGTTGGCAGAAGCTGCAAAGAAACAGGCAGGCCACCGTCAAACGCCAGCCTGCCATGATTTACAAAGCGCCGCTGCGCCCGATTAAAGCTCTCCGTCCAAAATTCGTCCGCGGGTCTTGTCCGCATCGGCGATATACATGTTGTACCAGGTGATGAACACCAGAATCGACCACAGCTTGCGGTAATTGTCCGCCTTTTCGGTGCGGTGGTCTTCGAGAAGTTTCAGCGCCGCCGCCTTGTCGATGTATTCGTCCGCCTTGGAACCCTGGATGATGTCCCGCGCCCACTCATAGAGCTCGTTTCTCAGCCAAATACGCACTGGAACCGGATACCCGAGCTTCGGCCGCATGAAGGTGGCCGGGTCCACGTAGTCCTGGAAAGCGTAGCGGAGAATATATTTCGTCGTCCCGTGGGACAGTTTATCCTCGTTTTTCAAAGTAGAGGCAAATTTGAACACTTCTTTATCCAAGAAAGGCACCCGTACTTCCAGGGAATGTGCCATGCTCAGCCGGTCGCCCTTGACGAGGATATCGCCCTTGAGCCAGGTGCTGATGTCCACGTACTGCATCTTGATCAGCGGATCCCGGTCGGCGACCTTGGCGTAAACGTCACGAGTCAGCTCGGTGAAGGACTGGTTCGGGTTATAGGTTTTGAGGAAGGGCTTTTTGCCCTTTTCATCGAAGAGGAAGGCATTTCCCACATACCGCTCTTCCAGCGGCACGCCGGCGCGCATGAGAAAGCTCTTTCCCTTGACCCCCTCGGGGATCAGCTTTGAAAGCCCACGACAGACGCCCTTGACGCACGAAGGCGCGTTCTGGAACCGGCCAGCCAACAGCGAATCCCGGTAGGTCTTATATCCTGCGAACAGCTCATCGGAGCCCTCGCCGGACAGCATAACCTTCACGTGTTTGGAAGCTTCCTCGGCGATCATGTAAATCGCCACGGTAGACGGGTCTGCCACCGGGGAATCCAGGTGCCACACCACCTTTTCGAAGGCGTTTTTGAACTGCTCCACGTTGGCCTTCAAAACAATGTGGTCTACGTTTAAGTGCTTGGCGATTTCGTGGGCGTCGTCGATTTCACTGTAGGACGCCACGTCGAAGCCCACAGTCAGCGCCTTGATGCCGGGGTTCAGCCTGCTCGAAATGGCGGTGATAATGGCGGAGTCGATACCGCTTGAGAGGAAGGTTCCCACCTCCACGTCGCTGATCATGTGGTATTCCACCGATTCGGTGAGGACTTTGCGGAGCTTTTTGGCCTTTTCCTCAAAGCTTTCCTCAGAAGGGGTCTGAAACTTCAGGTCAAGATACCGTTTGATGTCCACTTTGCCCTCAGCGTCCACCTTCATGTAATGGGACGCCTCTAAGACCGAAATCTGCGGAGTGATGGTTTTTGGCTCCGGCACGTACTGGAAGGTAAAATAGTGCTGCAACAGGCTTTCGTCTACCTTGAAGCCGCCCATGGTCTCGTCGAAAAGGAAAGCCTTCATCTCAGAAGCGAACATGACGCCGCTGTCGGTTACCCGGTAATAAAGAGGCTTGATGCCGAAGGGATCGCGGCCGGCGAAGACGGTTTTCTCCTCGCTGTCGTAGATAAGAATGGCGTACATGCCTCTCAGCATGGTGATGAACTCGTCGCCGTACTTGCGATAGAGCGCCACGATAACTTCGATTTCCGAGTTGGTGGCAAAGGTCTTCCCCTCGTCGATGAGCGGCTGCCGCAGATCCCGGTAGTTATAAATCTCCCCATTGAAAACGGCAGTAAACCGGCCGTCGGGAGAGGTATAGGGCTGGGCCCCGTTATCCAAATCTATAATAGAAAGCCGGCGAAACGCCACACAGAAGCCGTCCTTCACAATATACTGACTGTCGTCCGGGCCCCGATGCCGAATGGTCTTTGACATCTCCTGGAGCAGCGTCTCATTGTTGTCCTTTGGGTCTTTATTGAACATTCCTACAAATCCGCACAAATTGATAAACCCCTTTTCTCAAATTCCCGCTGAATCAAAATATCCTCCCTCGCATGAGAACAAGGAAGGATATCGGTATTAACAGTATTTTATTTGGTGTTGAAAATATTCATGATTTCCTCGAAGCCGAAGTCGGCGTCAAAGTTTTTGGCAGGAGCATCGGAAGATTCCGGCTCGGAACCGCCCTTTTTGCCGTTATCCAGCAAGTCCTTGCCCTGATAGGCTTCGTCGAAGCCGGTGGCGATAACGGTGACCTTGATTTCGTCGGTCATGGTCTCGTCGAAAATGAGGCCCCAGAAGATAGCCGCGTTGGGATGAACAGCCTTCTCGATCATGGTGGAGACGTATTCTGCGTCGTCAAACAGCAAATCGGGAGAAGCGCAAACATTGATGATAACCGCCTTGGCGCTGGTGATAGAGGTTTCGAGCAGCGGGCTGGAAATCGCCATGGTAGCAGCGGTTTCGGCCTTGTCCTTGCCGGAAGCGTAGCCGACGCCCATGTGGGCCATACCGGCGTCTTTCATAACCGAGCACAGATCCGCGAAGTCCAGGTTTACGAAACCGGAGACGTTAATCAGGTCGGAGATGCTCTGGATACTCTGCTTTAATACGCTGTCCACCGCCTCAAAAGCGTTGGTCATCGGAGTTTTGGTGTCGATAACCTGACGGATGCGGTCGTTGGGGATGACAACTAAGCTATCTACCACTTTGGAGAGGGTGTCGATGCCCTGCTCGGCGTACATCATCCGGCGCTTGCCCTCATAGCTGAAGGGTTTCGTCACAACGCCGATGGTGAGGATGCCCTGTTCCCTTGCGATTTCCGCAACCACGGGAGCAGCTCCGGTGCCAGTGCCGCCGCCCATACCGGCGGTGATGAAAATCATCTGGGTGCCCTTTAGAGCGTTGGCGATTTCCTCACGGCTTTCCTCCGCCGCTTTGGCGCCCTTTTCGGGGTCGCCGCCTGCGCCCTGGCCTCTGGAGACCTTTTCGCCGATCTGAATTTTATAATCGGCTCTCGATGTATCTAAAACCTGCTTATCAGTATTGATGGCAATGAAATCAACGTTTTTGACGCCGTCGTCGACCATACGGTTAACGGCGTTTCCGCCCGCGCCGCCAACGCCGACTACTTTGATGTCTGTGTTTCTCTCGGTATCATTCTCCAATGTAAACTTCACGTGCTTGTCCTCCTAATGCATGGAAACAGCTGCTCCCATCAGTAATCACTTTCTTTAGAGTGTATACAAAACGCCCATAGTAATATCCTAGCAGATTTGGCCCGAAAATTCAAGAGAAAATAACCATTTATTTTCGGTTTATTTGTAAATATGAAGGCGAAATTTTATCCATTTGCAGCAATTTTAGGAAGAACTTTCCTCTGAGGACGTTTCGTCCCCGGAAGAAGCGGAATGATCTTCTCCAGAAGAGGTCCCTTCCTCTCCCTCTTCATCGGACGAGGCCCCGTCGTCTCCGTCCGCGCCCGCGTCATCGGGAGACGGGTCTGTCCAGGTCCATCCTTCGGTGGAAATTCCGGTCAAGTCCAGTTCAGCGTCGCTGTCCACATACATCTTATCCGGGTCGGAAATATCGATGGTGCCGCTTTCCTCGATACCGATATCCCCGCTGTCGAATACGGCCTTCACCATGGCGAGTTTGGTGTCCAGCTCCGAGAAGGAGCCCAGCTTAATTTCGATGCGGTTTTGGTAGTAGAGCTTCAGGGAAATGGTGCTGGAGATGTCCACCACTGAAATGTCGTTGAGGCCGCTTTCCTTCAGCTCCTTGAACAGGATTTTCAGCCAGTCTTTTTCCTCGTTTTCAAGAACCAGGTCGATATAGGAGCCGATTTGCGCGTCTTCCGGCTTGGGGCCGATGACGACGGGCACGTTGGGAACGCTTTGCTCGGCAATGTCCAGCACCCTGCCCCGCTGGCTCAAGGTGTAGTACCTGCTTTCGTAGTACAGCTGGGTTTGGGGAACTCCGTCTTCAATTTCAACGAGCAGCGTCGTCGGGAAGACCCGCTTCACCTCTACCTTGTCCGCTTTTTTGAAGTTTTGGAGCACGGTTTCACTCAGAGACTTTGTATTAAGGCGCAGCAGGTTGTCCCCTGGCTTTGCGTCCAGCACCCCGTCCAAGTCGGCCAGGGTATAGATGCTGCTCCCTGTCACCTGGATGGTCTCGATGTTAAAAAACACCGTCAGCGACAAGGTCACCCCCGCCACAATGAGAAACACCGCCAAAATGATGTAATAGAGGGTGTAGTTGCGCTTTTTCTTTTTGCGGCGGCGGCGCTGGGTCTTGGCGATCTGCTCCTGTCTGAGTTGCTGCTGACGTTTTTGCTGTGCCACGGCGGCGTTTTTAGCAGGTTTTCGAGAGGAAGATGCCTTTGCCTTCTTTCTCTTCCCATTCTGGGGAGCCGGACGGGGTGGTCCGGACAGCGTTTCGCCCCGGCGCTGAGGGGTACTTCCATACGGAGAAGCGCTTCCTCTCGAGCTCCGGGGTGTATAATTGTCGTAAAAAGGATCAGAAAAAGGGATGGTTTTGGGGCTTGCTGCCGGCCTTCTGCCGCCGGCGGCAGGTTTTTTCATCGGTTTTTGCTTTCCTTTTTTCGTCGGCACCAGAATTCACATCCTTTCCGCGTTTCACTTCCTATACAGAGTTATTATACCCGTTTGATATCCGCCCCTAAGAGGCAAAGGTTTTTTTCGATTTCTTCATAGCCCCGGTCGATGTGCTTGATCTCTGAGATTTCGGTGCGCCCTTTGGCGCCTAAGCCCGCAATAATCAGTGCCGCGCCGCCTCTTAAATCGGTGGCCTGGACGTTTGCGCCGTAAAGGGTGTCGACCCCCTCCACCAGCGCCACTTTTCCGGCGATTTTGATATCCGCGCCCATCCGGCAAAGCTCGCCCACGTGTTTGTAGCGGCTTTCGAAAATGTTCTCAGCAAAAATACTGGTCCCATTGGCCGTGGCCGCCACCGCCATCAGCGGGGCCTGGGCATCGGTGGGAAAACCGGGATAGGGCATGGTACGGACGTCCTTTAGAGCCTTTAGCCGCTTCGGCGCCCGGATAGCCACGCTGTCTTGGGTCACGTCCAGCTTGCAGCCCATTTCCTCCATCAAAGGAAGAATGCTGGCAATGTGATCGGCGCAGAGGTCTCTTACCAGGATGTTTCCGCCGGTCACCGCAGCGCAGCAGAGATAGGTCGCCGCCACAATGCGGTCTGGGATGACCCGGTATTCACAGCCGTGGAGCTCTTTGACTCCCTCGATGACGATACGGCTCTTTCCAGCGTCTTTCACCTTTCCGCCGCAGGCATTTAAAAAGTTTGCAAGGTCGACGATTTCCGGCTCCTGGGCGGCGTTGTTGATGACCGTCTCGCCCTTTGCCAGAGACGCCGCCAACATGATATTTTCAGTGGCGCCCACGCTGGGGAAGGTCAGGTTGATGGAGGTGCCCGTCAGGCCGTTTTCCGCGGAACAGATGAGTTTTCCGTGGCTTTCCTCGATCTCCATGCCCAGTTTTCTCAAAGCCTGCAAATGCAGGTCGATGGGACGGGCGCCCAGCTCGCACCCACCGGGGAAACAGATTTCTGCCCGTCCCAGGCGTGCGACGATAGCCCCTAAAAAGACGACAGAAGAGCGCATCTCCCGCATCAGATCATCGGGCACGTCAGAATGGGTGATTTCCTTTGTATTAACAGCGACGGTGTTGCCTTCCCGTTTGACGCCGCAGCCCAGGTATTGGAGGATTTTACAAGCGGCGTCTACGTCCGATAAGTTCGGACAGTTATGTAGCACGCTTTCATTTTTACATAAAACGGTGGCTGCCAGCAGCGGCAATGAGCTGTTTTTCGCACCGTGGACGCTGATTTCTCCCTCCAGGGGGATGCCACCTGATATCACAAACCGCTCCACAACGACACTCCTTCCATATTTCGGCGCGCTTTCGCCAATGTTTGTTCTTTACATGGCATACTATGCTTCCCGAAATAAAAAAGTGCGATGTCTGCCACAGCTTGTCCGCTTTTATTTCCGAGAAAAAAGGTCATTTTTTCTCGAGTTCTGTCATGATAATGTTGTAAATCTTTTCCGCCGTGTCCAGAACCGCCAATTTCGAAGCATTCTGAGAAAGTTCCGAAAGCCGCTTTGGATGCTCATAAAGCTCTTGGATTTTAGAAAGGAGCTTTTCCCGGTCGTAGTCCTTTTCCTCCACCAGAATGGAGGCGTCGGCGTCGGAAAGCACCTTGGCGTTGTAGTACTGGTGGTTCTCGGCAGCGTAAGGGTAGGGCACTAAGATGGACGGTTTGCCCGCCACCTCCAGCTCCATGATGGTGCTGGCTCCCGCCCGGGAAATGACGATGTCCGCCGCGGCCACATAGAGGTTCATATTGTCGATATATTCTTTTGCCTGGATACGGGGGTACTTTGTGAGGTCGATGTTCCGGTCTTTGAGCATTTTCGGGAAGGTGCCCCGTCCGTGCTTACCGTAGCCGTGAATGTGATTGATTTTACCGTCTTTGCAGTGCCACTGCATGATGTCGGCGGCGATTTCGTTGATCTTCAGCGCTCCCTGGCTCCCGCCGAAGGATAGGATTGTAAAGTTGTCGTCCAGCCCCAGCTTTTCTCTTGCTTCCCTTTTGGTGGTGGTCACAAAAGACTGCCGGACGGGGATGCCCACCACTTCGTAGCGTTTTCCCTCCGGGAGATGCTGCATCGCCTCAGGAAAGGCCAGCATGATGACAGTCGCCCGCTTGGACAGGGCTTTGATGGTCACGCCGGGAAAGGCGTTTGCCTCGTGGAGAAAGGTTTTTCTGGGCCGCCAGGAGAACCGGGCCGCTTAAGTACCCGCCCGTTCCGATGACCGCATCGGGCTGAAAGTCGTTTAGAATTTTACGGGCTTTGGCTCCCGCCGTCGCCAGATAGGAAATTGCCTTCAAATTATGAGCGATATCGGCAGGAGAAAAGCTTCTGCGGAATCCGGCCACATGGATGTGGGCCACCGGGTATCCCGCCTTGGGAACCAGGGTGTCTTCCATGCCGCCGGGTGCCGCAGCAAATAAAAACTCGGTATCAGGCCGGCGGGCCTTGATTTCGTTGGCGATGGAGATGGCGGGGTTGATGTGACCGGCCGTTCCGCCCCCTGCTAACAATATTTTCATTTGCCTACCAGCCTTTCTAACATTGATTCCGGTAATTTGAATCCGATACTCCCCTGCCGGGTCAGTTCTGCTGGCAGTATCGGGATACGTTCAGGATGACTCCCATCTGGGCCAGCTGCATGGTCAGCGCCGTACCGCCCGCGCTGAAAAACGGCAGGCTGATACCGGTGTTGGGCATGGCGTTGGAGACAACTGCGATGTTGAGCAAAGTCTGAATGCCGATCTGGGCCGTCAGGCCGATGACCAGCATGCAGCCGAATTTATCCGGCGCCTTCATGGCGATGGAGAAGCCGCAGTAAATCAAGAGCACAAAGAGCAAAATGATGACCATAGCCCCTAAAAAGCCCAGTTCCTCGCAGACGATAGCGAAAATGAAGTCGTTTTGCGGTTCCGAGAGATAGAGGTACTTCTGGGTGGAGTTGCCGAGCCCCACCCCGGTTAGGCCGCCGGAGCCGATGGCGTACAGCGACTGGGCCGTCTGCCATTTGGTGCCGCGGATATTGCCGGAAAGAGGGTCCAGCCAGTCGGAAAACCGGGTTCCCACGTAGTCGTGGCCCATGAGCTTTAAGGCCAGAAGGGCCAGCGGGCCGCCCACCGCCGCAATTCCCAAAAACCAGCGGACTTTGGAGCCGCCGACGATGATGATGGTTCCAGCGATGGCC
The DNA here is from genome assembly GCA_902493155.1 of uncultured Eubacteriales bacterium. GTDB lineage: Bacteria > Bacillota > Clostridia > Oscillospirales > Ruminococcaceae > Fumia. The sequence goes on along the minus strand of CABUOE010000015.1, from coordinate 13,721 downwards.
GCCATGAGGATCAGCGCCGACAGGTGCCGCTGCAAGGCGCAGAGGCCGAGAACCGGAAGCAGCAGGATGACAAAAGGCCAGAAGCCGTATTTGGGGTTCTTCATCTGCTTGTAGTTTAAAGCCACCAAATGGGCGCAGATTACCGTCAGCGCAAACTTCATGATTTCCGAGGGCTGGAAACTGATAGGGCCGATCCAGATCCAACGGCGAGCGCCAGTGCTGTTGGGGAACAGCAGAGCCGCGCACATAAGAATAAGGCCCCCGAAGTAAATAGCCCATTTGAATTTCCGGTAGATGTGATAATCCACAAAGGAGGCGACGACCATGATGGCCACGCCAGCCACGACGAATACCGCCTGTTTCAGTACAATAGTCAGGCTGTTGCCCGTCTCGTTTAAGGAAGTGGCGTAGCTTGCGGAAAACACCATGACAAGGCCGATGGACAAAAGGACGATGACCAAAAAGAAGAAAGAAATATTCATCTTCCCCCGTTTTGGCTTTTCCCCGGTCTGGGATTCCGACTTATTCTGGATTGTAGTTCTGATTCCATTTCGTTTTGCCGCGGTCGAAGCCATTCATTCCACCTCTATTTTTGCAAAAAGTTTAACCGATGAGTAAACTGCTGCTGAAAGTGATCCAGGCAATGCCCAGGATGCAGAACAACAGCGTAATGACGGAAAATACGCCGACGATTTTGCCCTCGCTCCAGCCGCTCATTTCAAAATGGTGGTGGATGGGGCTCATTTTAAAAATCCGCTTGCCGGTAGTCTTGAAGCTAATGACTTGCAGCACAACTGAAAGGGCCTCTACGATGTAGATGATGCCAACGATGAAAAAGAGGAAAGGTCTTGCCGTTCCCACTGCCAGCGCGATGACAGCACCCCCCAGAAACATCGAACCGGTATCGCCCATAAAGACTTTCGCCGGATGGAAGTTGTAAATCAAAAATCCGAGAAGGCCGCCCGCCAGAGCGGCGGCAAAAATGCTCATTCCAACGACGAATGTAACCGAGACGATAAAGGTCACAGAGCCTGCCAACCCGTCGATACCGTCAGTCAGGTTGACGGCGTTGACACCGAAGATCATCACTAAAACCGCCAGCGGGTAGTAAAACCAGCCGAAATCCACCGCCCCGACAAAGGGAAACATAATGATGGTGGAGGTATCGCCGGCTAAGTACAACGTTGCCAGATAGGCGATGCAGACGAGAAGCTGCAAGACCACCTTCTGCCGGGCGTTTAAGCCTAAGTTCTGCTTTTTGACCACTTTGATGTAGTCATCGAGAAAACCGATAAACCCAAAAGCAAGCGCCAGCCCCAATCCTCCGAACAGACGGGCGTTGTTCACCGCCGTCAGATGAATTGCGTGATCGGCAGTGGCCGCCAGCACGATAAACCCGATGATGACGCCCGCAAAAGCGCCGCCTGCGAAGAGGAATCCGCCCATGGTGGGCGTTCCCTGCTTGTTTTTGTGCCAGGTGGGGCCGATTTCCTTAATAGTCTGCCCGAATTTGATTTTCCGCAGAAAAGGGATCAGAAATTTTCCCAAAACAGCGCTGACCGCAAATGCGACGAACGCCGCTGCAACGCAGCTGATACTCTCCATGTTTGAATCTCCTCGTTTTGAAGTTTACAGAGGGAGAGGCTTTTATACCGTCTTCCCCAAGCTGTCGGTGTCAAGGCGGCGGGATAGCCGCCTTAAAATGAGGGATTTCCTTCCCTCGGAGGTATACTTTTACGAAAGGGTTTTCAGGGCTTCCGCCACGATTTCCCGCTCGTCGAAATGGTGCTTTTCATGGCCGATGATCTGGTAGTCCTCGTGGCCCTTGCCCGCCAGTACGATGGTATCGCCGGGCTTGGCGTGCTGCACCGCGTAAAAGATGGCTTCCTTCCGGTTGACGATGACTTCATAGGGAATGTCGAGGCCGTCGAGGCCGGGCAGGATGTCGTCGATGATGGCTTTGGGGTCCTCGGTGCGGGGGTTATCCGACGTGACGATGAGCATGTCGGCAAATTTTGCCGACGATTTCGCCATAAGGGGCCGTTTGAGCCGGTCCCGGTCGCCGCCGCAGCCAAAGAGAGCGATGAGCCGCCCGCGAGTGGTCTGCTTTAGAGCGGACAGAATGTTTTCCAGTCCATCTGGAGTGTGGGCATGGTCGCAGATGACGGTGAAATCCCGTCCAGTGGGGACGATTTCGCTCCGTCCGCGGACTCCCTGAGCCACATTGATGCCGTCCACCGCCTTTTCGATACAGATGCCCAGACGCAGGCAGACAGCAATGGCCGTCAGGGAATTCTTGACAGAAAAGATGCCCGGCATTCCGAAGCTCACCCTGCTTACAATACCCTGATAGTCGAACCGATATTCCACCCCGTCGGGATGGTAGACAATGTCAAAGGCGTGGAGATCAGCCTTTGGCGATTCCATCGAAATGGTGCTCACCGGGCAGGAAATGCTCTTTAAGAGCCTTTGACCGTAAGAGTCGTCGTAATTGATGACTGCGCTGTCGCAGATGTCGAAAAGCTTCGCCTTGGCCTCAAAGTAGTTCTCCATGGTCTTGTGGTAGTCCAGATGATCCTGAGTGAGGTTTGTAAACACCGCCACCTCGTAATGGCTGTCACCGATGCGATGCTGGTCCAGCGCATGAGAGGAAACCTCCATCACGCAGAACTCGCAGCCAGCGTCTACCATCCGGGCGTAGAGCCCTTCTAGTTCCATGGCATCGGGGGTGGTTTGCTCGGCGTGGATCACTTCGTCGCCGATTTCGTTTTGGATGGAGCCGATAAGCCCCACCTTTTTGCCGATACCGGTGAGGACGCTTTTCACAAGCTTTGTGGTGGTGGTTTTTCCATTGGTTCCAGTGACGCCGATGAGGCGCAGCTTTTTGGAAGGATTGTCGTAAAAATTGGCGGCCATTTTAGAATAGGCCAAATGGGTGTCCTCGACGAGAATTTGTTCCTTAAGGCCCAAATCCCGTTCACAGACGATGGCAGCGGCCCCTTTCTGGAGGGCCGGATCCGCGAACTGATGCCCGTCGGCGGCCGCGCCGTTGATGCAGACGAACACGTCGCCGGGCTTTACCTTTCTTGAATCGTTGACGATGGTGCCCACATTGCGGTCCTCGTAGCCGGACAGCACCTGCACTCCGTCTAACAAAACAGATAACAGCATATTAGTTGCTCCTCTCAAGCGGTTTCCCGCAGAGTCCCCGGAAATCCACCGGCAATAAAAGTGGATTTGCCATGGTATCTTCACCGCGAAAGCGGCGTTTCTTGCTATTCGCCGTCTTCTCCGGTAATCAGGCATTGTACTTCGACAATGGTTCCCCTGGCAACGGTAGACCCGCTTTCTACACTTTGAGTCGAAACCTGGGCCCGCTTGTTGTTGGCGGCGCCGCCGGTAATGCGAATGTTTAAGCCCGCATTGGTGAGAACCTGGTTTGCCTGGGTGGGAGTCATGCCCACGACGGAGGGCACTGTGACGGTCTGCTCAGCATCTTCCTCGGTGTAGAGGATAACCGTTCCCTCACGGGGAATTTTGCTTCCCTGGTTGGGGAAGACGGATACGACGGATTTTCCGTTGCCGACAATTTTGCCGTTGAGGCCCTGGATTCTGAGCTTGCTTTCCGCTGAGAAGGGGTCCATGCCGATCATTCCGGTGGGAATGGTGGCTTCCTGGTCGGCCAGCTCTTCCTCAGAGTACTGGGGCGCGATTCCCAGATAGGGCAGAATATCCTTCATAACCGCTGCGGCCAAGGGGCCGACGACGACGTTTGCATAATCCCGCTGGCCCTCGGTGGGTTCATCCACCATAACGAGGGCGGCCACCTGCGGGTCGTCGGCGGGGGCGAATACAAAATAGGAAAAGACGTATTTGGAGTTTGTAGAGTCGGTCAATTTCTGAGCCGTACCGGATTTTCCGCCGATGCGGTAGCCTTTGACGTAGGCGTTGGTGCCGCCGTTTGCCGAAACCACCTGTTCCAGCGCGTTTCTCATAATGGCGGAGGTCTCTTCCGAGATGACCTGCCGCCGGACCTCTGTCCCGATTTCTTTCACAGTATTACCGTTATTATCGACGATTTTGCTGACGATATGCGGCTGCAGCAGTTTGCCGCCGTTGATGGAAGCAACCGCTGCCGTCATCATCTGCAACGGGGTAACGGTATTGGACTGTCCGAAAGAGCAGGATGCCAAGCTGATGGGAGACATGGAAGCGTCGTAGTAGGAGCCTTTATTCTCCGCTGGCAGGTCGATACCGGTTTTTTCGGTGAGGCCGAAGCCCTCGTAGTATTTGAAAAACTTCTCCGCTCCCAGGCTCTGGCCGATGGCAATGAAGGCCGGGTTGCAGGAGTTGACCAGCGCGCCGGTAAAATCCAAGGTGCCGTGGCCGCCGTGCTTGTGGCAGTGGATGGGCTTGGGAAGCCCCGGGAAGGTGACCGAACCGGTGCAGTGATAAGAGGAATTCAGGTTAGCAGTTCCTTCCTCCAGTGCCGCAGAAGCGGTGACAGTTTTGAAAACCGAACCGGGCTCATAGGTGTCGGTGATGGTTTTGTTCCGCCACTGCATTTCCCAGGCGTCCTTTGTCGCTTCCTTCTTTTCCTCCTCAGTGGCAGCAGCGTCAATCTTGGCCTGCAGTTTCTCGCTGGTGATTTCATAAGGGGCGTTCAAGTCGAAGTCGGGCTTGGAGGTCATGCCGAGAATCGCCCCGGTGTTTACGTCCATGACGATGATGGCGGCACCCTGATCGGGAGCGTACTGGGTCACGGCGTCGTCCAAAGATTTCTCGATAAAGTGCTGAATCACCTGGTCAATGGTGGTGACGATGCTGTTGCCCTGCTGGGCGGGGTAGATTTTTTCGTAGGAGGTGGGCAGCGTTTCGCCCAGAGCGTTTTTGGCCGAAATTTTTCTACCCGGGGTGCCGGAAAGCACCGAGTTGTATTTGGCCTCCAGGCCGTATGCACCCTGATTATCGGAGTTCGTAAAGCCGATGACAGTGGAGGCTAAATTTTCGTAAGGATAGTACCGTTTGGTGTCCACTTCCAGATAGATGCCCTTATAGCCTTTGTCCTTTTTGAGCTTTGTGATCTCATCGGCCACCGGTTTTTCGATTTTTCGTTTGATGATCTCGTACTGGCTGTTGGTGTTTTCCAGTCGTTTGCGCACGTCTTCCGGTTCCAGTTCGAGGAGCGCCGAAAGATCGCTGACCATTTCGTCCCGCTGCGCCTCGTCCTGATACTTGTTGATTTCCAACGGGGAGAGCTGCACATTCCAGACGGTTGCGCTTTGAGCCAGCACGTTCATGTTGGCGTCGTAGATGGTCCCGCGGTTGGCGGGAATGGTGATATCGCTCAGCTGCTGTTCCGAGGCTTTGACCTTTAAATCCTGCCCGGTGACTAATGAGCGGTAAGCCAGATTGCCGATGACCCATCCCAGGGCCAGCACGATAAAGCTGATAATCACAATCAGCCGAATTTTCATTTTTTTGGTAATGGTACCTGCCATTCAGAGACCTCCCTGTCAGTCCCGTCCTTCCAGTTTTTGGAGATTGCCTATACAATAACAAAAGGTCAAGATATTGATCTCAACCTCCCGCATCATTTTATATGTATTGAAAAGATACGGCGCTTATGCCATATCCAGCGGATTATTCAAATAAATTCCCGATAAAATCCGCGATTTTTGTAAAGATAGAATCCTGTTTTTCCGTGGTTTCAATTTTATTTTCGCTGTTGAGTTGAATATAGCCTACCTGGCTGCTGTCAGGTTTGACCATGCCGTATTCGCCGACGGCGATGTCCTCAATGGTCTTGAGGGATACCCGGCTCTCCAGCTCACTCTGCATCCGGACGCCTTCGCTTTTGAGTTCATTGAGCTCAGCGTTAGCGGCGTTGTACTGCATATTCAGTTCGTTGATGACAACCCTTCCGTAAGGCACAGTGGAAGTCAGGGCAACGAGCAAAAGCGCAACTGCGACGACCTTTACGGGATTTAAGGTTTTTTCTTTGCCGGCACTGACCTTGGTGATGACGGGAGCACGGTTTTCAAACCGTTCCAGATCATAGGCCAGGTTGCTTCTCTGTTGCATTTAAATCCTCTCCTTGCATTTTTCCAAAATTCGTAGCTTTGCGCTTTGACTTCTCCTGTTTGTTTCTAATTCTTCCTTGGAGGGAAGAATGGGTTTGCGGTTAATGAGTTTCGCCTTAGGTTCGTTGTGGCAGACGCAGACGGGAAATTCCGGCGGACAGGTACAACCTTTACAGAGTTCCGCGAACTTCTGCTTGACCATCCGATCCTCCAGGGAGTGGAAGGTGATGATGACAAGCCTTCCGCCGACATTTAAAAGGTCGAAGGCCGCGTCGATTCCCCCGCTCAGTACATCCAGCTCGGAATTGACGGCGATACGAATCGCCTGAAAGGAACGCTTACAGGGGTTTTTCTCTCTCCTGGAAGCAGCCGGTACCGAAGCCTTGATGATCTCCGCCAGTTGGAAGGTAGTCTCGATGGGAGACGCTTCCCGATGTCGCACAATGTTTTTGGCGATGTTGTAGGAGAATTTTTCCTCCCCGTATTCCCGCAGGATTCGGGAAAGCTCGTCCACGCTGTAGGTATTGACCACGTCCCTGGCGCTGATACCGCTCTGGGACATGCGCATATCCAGGGGCGCATCCTTTTGATAGCTGAATCCCCGTTCCGCCGTATCCAGCTGATACGACGACACCCCCAAATCCAGGAGTACTCCGTCGACCTTGTGGACATGGGCGCCCAGTAAAGCGTCCGTCATGTCCTTGAAGTTTGTCCTGATAACCTGCGCCTGAGGGTAGGGGCGAAGGCGTTCCCCCGCCGCTTTTACGGCGTCCGGGTCCTGATCGAGGGAAAAAAGCCTGCCGGTGGTCAGGCGTTTGGCGATCTCTGAGGAGTGTCCTCCGCCGCCGGCCGTTCCGTCGACATAGATGCCGTCTTCCCGGATGTTTAATCCCTCCATGCACTCGCTGAGCATGACAGGGTAATGGGAAAACTCCATCTATTTTCCTCCGTTTCCTTTTCTCGTCAGAAGCCCAATGCGTCGATCAGTTCCCCAATCGACTCAGCGTTCATCTCGCCGCAGACTGCATCCCACTCCGCTTTGTCCCAGATCTCGCAGCGGTCGTCCGCCCCGATGATCATCACTTCTTTGGTCAGCCCGGCGAATTCTCTTAGTGGCTGAGGAATGACAATTCTTCCCTGCTTGTCCGGCTCGCACTCACACGCGCTGGAAAAGAGGTAACGCTGCAATTGTCTCGCTTTCGATATGGGGAGTTCTTTGATTCGTTCCTGTTTTAACTTCCACTGTTCCAGTGAATAGGCGTACAGGCATTTGTCGCCCAGGCCTTTAGAAACGATGAACCTTTCTCCCATATCGTCCCGGAGCTTGGCAGGAAAATTCAAACGCCCTTTTATATCTATATTGTAACCGTACTCACCGATTAACATTTCCTGCCTCACCCCTTTCACCGCAGGGAGGGAATTCAATGGACTTTTACTCCATTTCTCCCCACTTCTCACCACTTATGATATAATTATATCCACTGAATACCAATTTTGCAACTGTTTTTTTGCGGTATTACGGTCAAAAACCGCATGTTCACAAAATATTTACATTTTAGAATGCAACAGACTAAAAGTGGCAAGTGTTGGTCAACTGTTCTATTATTTTTTGTCTTTCGACAAAATATCTGTCATAATCTTCCATTATTTTCCAACCATAAATATTCTATATTCTCAAAATTTCGACAATTGCAAAAAAGCTGACAGGACATTAATAAGAATCTATCTCAATAAAATAAGGGATCTGTTCCACCTTGTCCAAATTTTAGATAATTTTAGAAAACATGTACAATTTTATCATGTTTTCAATTTATGAAACAAGAAAAACAGAATGCAGACGAAACACCTGCATCCTGTTTTTCTTTCTTTATATGACGTAGAATGGCAATTAAGCGCCGATTCGGTCCATTCTCAATTTAGCGGTAATGGTGGTGCCTTGTCCCAAAGCACTCTCGAGGGTCACAGTACCGCCGTAAAGACTGACAATGTGTTTGACAATGGCGAGGCCCAGTCCAGTTCCGCCCACACTTCTGCTGCGGCCCTTATCCACCCGGAAAAACCGCTCGAAAACCCGTTGCTGCATCTCCTGCGGAATGCCAATGCCCGTATCCTTTACCGTCAGGTACATATATTTGTCGTCCCGTTCCACCCGCACGAAAACTGAGCCGTTTTCCACATTGTATTTGACGGCGTTTTGAATCAGGTTGCCAAAAAGGTTGTGCATATGGCCGTAAGCCGCCGGAACAGCAAATTCTCCGCCGGAAATCTCAAGCGTGATATTTTTCTCCATCATCGACGGCATCAGCGCTTCCTTGATCTCCTCTAGCAACTCCCTGATATTTACCTGAGTGACTGGGGCCTGATCCCCGTCGTTTTCCAACTTGGAGATAAACAGCAGGTCGTCGATGATACGGGTCATCCGTCTGGCCTCCCGCCGGATGATCTTTACGCTGTCCATAGCTTTTTCCGGCTCAGTCACAAGCCCCGCTTCCAAAAGTTCCGCAAACCCCAGTATCGAAGTAATGGGCGTTTTCAGCTCATGGGAGGCGTTTGAGAAGAAATCCTGCCGCTGTTTTAAGGCGGTGCGTTCCGCCGTCACGTCGAAGAGGGCAACCATAATACAGCTTCGGTCCACGAAGTTCGGATTGCGCACCAACTTGACGTTCAAGGAATAGATGCTGCCGTTGGCCGCCAAAACGTCGAAAGCCGTCACTTTGTTTTTACCGATGGCCTTGTCCACCGCTTCCAATATGTCTTTATCGTCGATGACCTCCTGAAGGTTCCTACCTGCCGCATCCTCCTGGATACCCAGAATTTGCGCCGCAGACCCATTGAGGGCGATAACCCGCTTGTCGGCGTCCACCATCAAAAAGCCCTCATTCATGTTGGCCAGAATGAAGTCAAACTGCCGCTTCTGGTTGCGGCGTTTCATCTGGGTGGACACCAACTGATTGCAGATGCCGCGGATGTGCCCGCTAAGCTCCTCTATCTCCGGCGCGGTGCCGGACGCATCCGGCGAAAAGGCGAACTTCTCCCCCTTTTCCTCCAGCTGTCGAGTGAGCTCCTCCACCGATCGGTACGCCGCTTTGCGGGTATTTTTGGTGAGTAGGATGCATACCGTTGCCAACAGCAGAACGCCAATGGTGAGGTACGCCCAAAAGGCGGTTGAACTGCCAGTATGCATAAAAACAGCCGTCCCTCCCGCCGTCACTCCGGCTGTGAGGAGCACGAGCAGGATGTTTCGACACAGAATTGCTCGTTCCACAGACATTCCTTCCTTTGATGATTTTGTTTGCATTTTATTCCGATTCACATGGCATCATTCCTCTTATAAAAAAGGAGAAATATAAGAACCCAACCCGCCATCGCAATCATAGATTGCGGGCGGGTACCGGGCGGACGCCGCCCTTGGAACCTTGTTATTTATAATAAGAACCCGACCCGCCTTCGCGATCGTAGATTGCGGGCGGGTACCGGGCGGACGCCGCCCTTGGAACCTTGTTATTTATAATAAGAACCCAACCCGCCATCGCAATCATAGATTGCGGGCGGGTATCAGACGGACGCCGCCCTGAAATTCTGTTGCTTCACAATGAAAATAACGGTTTCACCTTGCGAAACCGTTTTCTTTTTGCGGCAGAGCCTTATTTTTGGTAAAACCGGTAGCCGACGCCGCGAATCGTTTTGATGTATTGGGGATTTTCCGCGTCGTCGCCCAGCTTGTGGCGCAGGGTGCGGATGTGCATGTCCAGAGTCCGGGTCTCTCCCTCGAAGTCAATACCCCATACGAGGTTTAAAAGCTCCGAACGGGTCATGACTCGATCGGCGTTTTCCATGAGGAGCTTTAAAAGCTCAAACTCCTTGTAGGTGAGTTCGATTTTTTCTTCCCCTCGAAGCACGTCCCGGGTGTCACAGTTCATGGTCAGGTCCTGGCCGGTGATGACCGGCTGTTTGCCACGGGAATGACCCGAACGGCGGAGAAGGGCCTGCACCCTAGCCTTGAGTTCCAAAATGCCGAAGGGCTTTGTCAAGTAGTCGTCTGCTCCGGCATCGAGGCCCGCCACTTTGTCCAGCTCTGCGGTCTTAGCGGTGAGCATCATGATAGGGAGCTCCTGGTACTTGGGATTCTGGCGCAGTCTTTTCACCGCAGTGACGCCGTCCATATCAGGAAGCATAATGTCAAAGAGCAAAACATCCGGCGTTTTCGCCTCAATGGCGCTGAGACCTTCCGTGGCTGTTTCGAAAGCAGAGACCTCGTAGCCGAAGGCCTCCAGCGCGGTTTTGACCAGCTGGCGGATGTTTTCATCGTCTTCTATGGCATAAATCAACGGCATAACAGGTATCATTCCTTTCAGGCTTTGCGGGCGAGTCCACAGCACGGACGAAAAAAGGAACCGCAGGCGATTTCCTTTCGTCTTTTGAGATGGTATCATCAACCGCTTCAGCAAAATCTGCCCTATGCATTTTTCTGTAACGAATACAGTATACCATCTTTATGTCGAAAAGTAAATCGGTTATCCAAAACGGCCAACGATATAGTCTTCTGTTTTTTTCTGAGAGGGAGAACCAAAAATTTTCGACGTGGTGTCGTACTCCACCATCTCCCCTACCAGGAAAAAAGCGGTGTAATCGGAGACTCTGGCTGCCTGCTGCATATTGTGGGTGACGATGGCGACGGTGTATTTCTGCTTCAGCTCCAAAATCAGGTCTTCTACCTTTTGGGTGGAAATGGGATCTAAAGCCGAAGTGGGTTCGTCCATCAAAAGGACCTCCGGTTCTACCGCCAAAGCCCTTGCGATACAGAGCCGCTGCTGCTGGCCGCCGGAAAGGGAGAGGGCGGGTTTTTTCAGCCGGTCTTTTACTTCGTCGAAGAGTGCGGCGCCTCGAAGGCTCGTTTCGACGATTTCGTCCAGTTTGGATTTCGATTTGATGCCGTGGAGCCGGGGGCCGTAGGCGATGTTGTCGTAGATGCTCATGGGGAAGGGATTGGGCCGCTGGAACACCATACCCACCTGCTTACGCAGCAGAGTCACGTCCACCTTGGGAGAGTAGATGTCCTGGCCATCCAGCTGGACATCGCCGGTGATTTTTACATTTTCCACCAAATCGTTCATCCGGTTGAGGGTTTTTAGAAAGGTGGACTTTCCACAGCCGGAAGGGCCGATAAAAGCGGTCACTTTCCGCTCCACGATGGGGAGGGAAACGTCTTTGAGAGCGTGATTGTCCCCGTAATACAAATCCAGATGGGATGCGCTCATTTTATTCATAATGAAATCTCCATTTCTGTACGGTTATTGCTTTTTGATGCCCAAAACGATCAGCACCAAAATCGCCGCGATGCCAAAGCTCACGTCGTTTTGTCCCCGCTCGGCGTACTGATAGAGCTGAACAGTCAGAGTAGCGCCGGAGTTTGCCGCGTGGCCTAGAATGCTCTTTGGAAGGTTAGTGGCGATACCGGCGGTGAAGATCAAAGCGGCGGATTCGCCCACAATGCGGCCGATGCTCAAAATAATCGAGGTGACAATACCGCTCATACAGCAGGGCAGCAAAATGGTGCGGATCATGTGCCACTTGGTAGCCCCGAGGCCCGCGGCTCCTTCCCGGTAACCCTGAGGAACGGTGCGGAGAGCTTCCTGGGTGGTGCGGATGATGGTGGGCAGCACCATGATGGTCAGGGTCAACGCTCCGGCGATGATGGAGTACCCCATCCCCATCATGTTGCAGAAAAACATGGTGCCGAACAGTCCGTAAATAATGGAGGGGATGCCCGCCAGCGCCTCAGTGGTAAACTCGATGGCTTTGGTCAGCTTGCTTTTTTTGGCGTATTCATTGAGGTAGATGGCGGCGCCGATGCCTAAAGGGGTGGCGATCAAAAGGGTCAGCACGATCATATAGACGGTGTTGATGATATTGGGCAGAATGCCGTAGGTTTTCTGCAAAGTGCTGGGAACAGTGGACAGAAATGCCCAGTCCACCTGGGGAAGCCCCTTCACCAGAATGTATCCCAACAGCGACAAAGTGAGGCAGACGGTAACGCCTCCCGCCAACAGGGACAGGCCTTTCATTATAATATCAAATACCCGCACTTTCTTGACGGTGATGGAAATGGGCCGTCTATTTGCAAGGGCGTATGGCGCCGCAACCGATGGATTTACTGTCATAACGTTTCAAACCTTTCCGAAAGTCCTTATTGCTTGGTCCCTTTTTTGAGAATAGTGGTCAGCACCAAGTTGATGATGAAAATAAAGATGAAGAGGACAAGTCCGATGGAAAACAGCGCTTCCTGGTGCAGCCCGGCGGCGTAACTCATTTCTGATACGATGCCAGTGGTCAAAAAGCGGACGCTTTTGAAGATACCCGGCATGTTTACCACGTTTCCCGAAACCATGATGATGGCCATAGTTTCGCCGATGGCTCTTCCAACCCCCAAAACGATTCCGGTAATGATGCCGGATTTCGCCGCCGGGATGTTCATTTTAAAAATGGTAGTGACTTCAGTGCCCCCAAGGGCCAAAGAGCCGTCGGAATACTCCTGGGGAACCGCCTTGAGGGAGGTGACCGTCACGCTGACGATAGTCGGGAGAATCATCACCGACAGCACCAGCATGGCCGACAGCAGATTCGCGCCGGACGAAAGATGGAAGGCTTTCGCCACCGCGGGGCCCAGCACGATCATGCCCACCAACCCGAACACCACCGACGGGATGCCGGCCAAAAGTTCCACCACTGCCGTCAGGAAGGAGCAGAGCTTTTTGGGAGCCAGGTAACAGATGAATACGGCGGTGAGGACGCCTAAGGGTACTCCGATGAGGATAGCTCCGAAAGTTCCGCAGATAGAGCTGAGAATCATGGGCAGGATGCCGAACTGGGGGTCTGCCGCCGTAGGCGCCCAGGTGGTTCCCAGCAAAAATTCTTTGAATCCGATCTGTGTAATCGCAGGCGTGCCGGACGCGATCATATAAATGGTGATGACCGCGACACAGAGTATCGACAGTATGCCGCAGACGAAGAAAATGGCGCTCATGACTTGCTCGATAGCCTTTTTGGCACCCATTTTCTTTTTGGCGGCAATTGTTCCTATCATATAAATAGTCATTCCTTTCGTGGAATCGGGACGGAAGGGATAAAATCAGATCGCTCTGTTCCCCGTTTTCAGTCCTGTCCGCCTCCCGGCAGACAGGACGAAAGGGCGGAGCATTCCTCCACCCTATCTGCCCTCGCTTTACTTGCTCAACGGAACGAGACCGATCTGGGAAACAATGCTTTGTCCTTCATCGCCCAGAGCAAAATCCAGGAAAGCCTTGACTTCAGGCCGGAGGTCGGCGCCGGTTTTGGTCACCATGACGAAGGGCCTCTGCAAGGTGTAGGACCCGTCCTGCACTGTTTCGATGGCAGGGGAAACACCGCCGACTTTCAGTGCTTTGACGGTATCGTCCACGTTTGCGAGAGAGACGTATCCAATGGCGCCGGGGGTAGAAGCCACCGCTGTCTGCACAGCGCCTGTCGAGGTGAGTTCCTGATCGTGTTTGGCGTTGTCCTCGATGCCGACGACGCTTTCAAAACCGTCCCTGGTGCCGGAACCGGCTTCCCGTCCGACTACCTGGATTTCTGCGTCGTCGCCGCCCAGGTCTTTCCAGT
>CABUOE010000014.1 GCA_902493155.1 uncultured Eubacteriales bacterium | reverse complement strand
TCGTACCAGGAAACAACCTGTACTTCATAGGTGTCGTCGTCGATCTTAGCGACCATGGTCTGGGTAGCGTCGAACAGAGAACCATAGGTGATACCGATGATGTCGGAAGAAACCAAAGGCTCCTCAGTGTAACCAAAGGAAGCGGAAGAAGCAGCCTTCATAGCAGCATTGATTCCATCAACAGTGATATCTTTACCTTTGACAACAGCAACGAGGATGGTGGTAGAACCGGTGGGAACCGGAACACGCTGAGCAGAACCGATGAGTTTGCCGTTCAGTTCAGGAATAACAAGGCCGATTGCTTTTGCAGCACCAGTGGAGTTGGGAACGATGTTAACTGCAGCAGCACGAGCACGACGGAGATCGCCTTTGCGGTGCGGGCCATCGAGAACCATCTGATCGCCGGTGAAAGCGTGGATGGTGGACATGATACCAGCCTGGATGGGAGCGTAGTCATTGAGAGCCTTAGCCATGGGAGCCAAGCAGTTGGTGGTGCAGGAAGCAGCGGAAATAATCTTGTCGTCAGCGGTCAGAGTATTTTCATTTACGCTGAAAACAACGGTGGGAAGGTCGTTGCCTGCGGGAGCAGAAATAACAACTTTCTTCGCGCCTGCATCAATATGAGCCTGTGCTTTGTCTTTGGAGGTGTAGAAGCCGGTGCACTCCAAAACAACATCAACGCCGATTTCACCCCAAGGAAGATCAGCAGCGTTTTTCTCTGCGTAGATTTTGATCGTTTTGCCGTCAACGGTGATGGAATCTTCACCAGCGACAACTTTGTCTGCCAAAGCATATCTGCCCTGAGCAGAATCGTATTTCAGCAAATGAGCGAGCATTTTGGGGCTGGTCAAATCGTTGATGGCAACGATTTCATAACCTTCTGCGCCAAACATCTGACGGAATGCCAAACGGCCGATACGGCCAAAGTCATTGATTGCAACTTTAACTGCCATAATAATAAAACCTCCAAAATTTTATTCTGGTATTATTCTATACCAAAACTGCGGAAGATACAAGTATTTGTTATAAATTTAACGCGATTAAAGTATTAAATTTTTATGAATCTTCGGACACATTTTTTGTGGATTTCTTCCCGATTCGCTTAAATTCAGAAAAAAGCAGAAAAAGCGTCGGCCTTTTCTGCTTTTTCTCGTTTGTTAAGATGCTTCTTCCGCCGACTCGAACTGGGCGTTGTAAAGATTTGCGTAAAAGCCGTTTTTCCGGAGAAGTTCCTTGTGATTGCCCTGTTCCACGATATCTCCGTTGTTCATGACGAGAATCAGGTCGGCGTCGCGAATGGTGGACAGGCGGTGGGCGATGACGAAACTGGTGCGGTGCTGCATCAGCTTATCCATAGCCTTCTGGATGTCCAGCTCGGTCTTGGTGTCGACGGAGCTTGTGGCCTCGTCGAGGATAAGAATTTTCGGGTCGGCCAAAATCGCCCGTGCGATGGTGAGCAGCTGTTTTTGCCCCTGAGAAACGTTTGTGGACTCCTCGTTCATGATGACGTCGTAGCCTTCCGGCATAGTCTTGACAAAATGGTCCACCCGCGCTGCCTTGGAGGCTGCCAGCACCTCTTCATCGGTGGCGTCCAAGCGCCCGTAGCGAATGTTTTCCCGAATGGTATCGTTATAGAGCCAGGTTTCCTGTAAGACCATCCCGAAGAGGCTTCTCAGGTCGTGGCGGGTAAACCGTTTGATGTCGTGGCCGTCGATAAGGATACGCCCGCTGTTCACGTCGTAAAAACGCATAAGCAGCTTGACCATGGTGGTCTTTCCCGCACCGGTAGGGCCGACGATGGCCACCTTCTGCCCTGCTTTCACCTCGGCGGAAAAATCATTGACGATGATTTTATCGGGATTGTAGCCGAAGTTCACGTGCTGGAAGCTCACATTGCCATGGAAGGGCTCGGAAACGGCCTTTCCGCTTTCGTTGGTATAGTGGAGAAGAAAGGCGCCGTTTTCCGCTGTCACACGAATGGGATTTTCCGCCTCGGGGGATTCCTCTTCTTCGTCGAGAAACTCAAAAACCCGCTCGGCAGCGGCTGCCGTCTGCTGAAGAATATTTGTGATGTTCGCCAGCTGGGAGATGGGCTGGGTAAAGGTGCGGACATACTGGATAAAGGCCTGGATGTCACCCACAGCAATGCTTCCGCCGGCAGCCAGCGTGCCGCCTAAAATACAAACTGCCACATAGCCTAAATTTCCCACAAAATTCGTTGCCGGCATAATGAGACCAGACAGGAATTGGGACTTCCAAGCGGATTTATAAAGGGTATCGTTGTATTTTTCAAAAGTCTCCGCGCACTCTTTTTCGCCATTAAACGCCTTCATGACCACATGGCCGCCGTAAACTTCCTCCACCTGCCCATTGACGTGGCCTAGGTAATCCTGCTGGTCGACAAAATAGTGCTGGGACTTTTTGACGATGAGCATAACGAAGACGAGGGACAAAGGTACGATACAAAGAGCCGTCAACGTCATGGGGACGCTGATGGTGAACATCATAATGAGCACGCCGATAATCGTCGTCACCGAAGTAATGATCTGTGTGAGGCTCTGCTGGAGAGAATGAGACACCGTATCCACGTCGTTGGTAATACGGGAGAGAACCTCGCCCTGACTGGTGCTTTCGAAATACTTGAGGGGCATCCGGTTGATTTTTTCGGAAATGTCCTTTCGAAACCGGTAGGTCACCTTCATGGAAATGTTGTTCATGACCCAACCCTGGATAAAGCTGAATCCGGAGCTAAAGAAGTATAGCGCCACCATGATAAGGACAATCATGCCGATATAGCCGAAATTGATGCCGCCGGTACCGCGAATTTGAGCGAGGATACCGTTAAAGACTTCGGTGGTCGCCTGCCCGAGAATTTTCGGGCCGATAATGTTAAAAGCGGCGCTGAGCACCGCGAAAAATAACACCAGCGCAATGGCCAGCTTGTATTTCCCGAGGTAGATGAGCAGTTTTTTGATAGTTCCCTTAAAATCGTGGGCTTTCTCGCCAGGTATCGCCGCGGCGCCCGGCCCATGTCCCATGGGACCGCGCATTCTGGGAGGACGTTTTTGTTCACTCATGCCAATTCCTCCTTACTGAGCTGAGAATAAGCGATCTGCTGATACACTTCGCAGTTTTGCATCAGTTCTTCGTGGGTGCCTTTGCCGACTATTTTGCCCTCGTCCAAAACGATGATCTGCTCGGCGTGGCGGATGGTTCCCACCCGCTGGGCCACCAGCAAAACAGTGGCGTTTCCGGTCTGTTTTTTCAGTGCCCTGCGGAGAGCGGCGTCGGTTTTAAAGTCAAGGGCCGAGAAACTGTCGTCAAAAATATAGATAGGAGGCTGCTTTACCAGCGCCCGGGCAATGGAAAGCCTCTGCTTCTGCCCGCCGGATACGTTGGTACCGCCCTGAGAAATAGGTTCATCAAATTTGTCGGGCTTGCTTTCAATAAACTCCATCGCCTGTGCCGTTTCGGCGGCAATCCGAACAGATTCTTCCGAAGCGTCAGCGTCGCCGTACTTTAGATTGGAATTGATGGTGCCGCTAAACAAAATCGCCTTTTGGGGCACATAGCCGATCTGCTCCCGTAAATCGTGCTGGGAAGCATCTCGGACATCCACCCCGTTGACGGTGACGGTACCCTCAGTTACGTCGTAAAAACGGGGGATCAGGTTCACAAGAGTGGATTTACCCGAACCAGTGGAGCCGATAAAGGCAGTTGTCTCCCCCGGTTTCGCCGTAAAGCTGATGTGATGGAGAGTGTCTTCCTCCGCTCCCGGGAACCGGAAAGTCACATTCTTAAATTCCACAACACCGATGCTGTCGGGCCTGCTGTCCAGGGAAACGGGATTTTCCGGATCGCGGATGGAAATTTCGGTATCGAGAACCTCCGCAATACGATCGCCAGAAACGGCCGCCCGCGGGAACATGATAAACATCATCGAAAGGGCCAGGAAGGACATAACCACCTGCATCGCGTACTGCATGTAGGCCATCATGTCGCCAACCTGCATAGAAGCGGCGGCAATCTGATGGGCTCCCACCCAGATAATTAGGACGTTAACGCCGTTCATAATGAGCATCATCACCGGCATCATGGCCGCCATGACCCGGTTGACAAAAAGCTGGGTCTTCATCAGGTTCTGGTTCGCACCGTCAAAGCGCTGTTCCTCAAATTTTTGAGTATTGTATGCTCTGGAAACCATAAGGCCCGACAGATTCTCACGTGTGACCTGGTTGAGCCGGTCGATGAGCTTCTGGATGGATTTGAATTTTGGCATAACTGTGATAAAAATGGTCAGCATCAACCCCAGGAGCAGAATGACCGCCAGCGCAATAATCCAAGACATGGACACACTTTTCTGCAAAGCGTAAATGGTGCCGCCGATACCCATGACAGGGGCGTAAATCACCATGCGGATAGCCATAATCACGAGCATCTGCACCTGAATCACGTCATTGGTAGTCCGAGTGATCAGAGAAGCGGTCGAGAACTTGTCAAATTCCGCGTTGGAGAAGTCCTCTACCTTGCGGAAAACCCGTTTTCGCAGGTCACGTGCTAATCCGGAACCAATGCGGGCGCCCAAAAAGCCCACTACGACGGTGCAGGCCGCAGCTAACAGCGAAACCAGCAGCATCGCCCCGCCGGTGCGGATGATGTAACCTCGCTGGAGTAAAGTGGCGTCCATCTGAATCGCTTCATATTCTTCTTTTACAAACTGGACAGCCGCCTGGGTCAGCATGCTCTCACCTAAAGCGTCGTACTCGGCGATGAGCTTGTCTGCAATTTGCATCCGCTGCTCAAAGGGCATGGCGGATACCATAGCAACCAGGTCGATATCCTCCCCGGGGAAGGGTTGATCGTCGGCAGTGACGCCCATCTCCTCCAAGACTTTTTGGAGGGCATCCGGGTCTTTTTCAAGGGACTTCATCGTTCCAACTGTGGCGAACGCCCTGGAAAACGCCGCATTCATTTCTTTTCGGTCGGAACTGCTGAGTCCCTTTTTCTGTAAAATCCAGTAGTCCCCACCCGCTTCACTTGCTTCGCCTAAGTAATGCTTCGCTATTAGGCTCTGCTCGTCTTTCGACAGAAACAAAAATAGTTTCTCCACTTCGCTTTCCCGAATCTTTTCGGGAACCGCGTCCGCGATGCCGCTCTGCTGGATGCCCACGTTGACAATGTTGGACATGTAATCCGGGAGTTTCAGATCGCACATGGCCTGTACGAATACCAGCACGACGGCAACTGCAATGGAGCCTGCAAACGGTTTTAGATACTTCATGATTTTCTTCATCTACCGTTCTCCTCTCATTCCCTGTTCATCTATTTTTTATACGATAATTTGTTTATTATATTCCCCGAATATGAACTGTATTTGAAGGAATCAGCTGGAACGCCTCCAATTTTGTGAATGAAGATTAAATTTTCTGGATGGATTTGGAGAGAAATGCTGCAAATAACGAATGTCGTTTAAATCAAAGCCTTATTGGCTTACTATGCCTGAAACGCTGTATCAATGGAATGTATTCAAATGATATTTCAAACAAAGTAGGTTATCCCATGTCCAGAAATTCTCATTTTGGGATGCAGCAACTTTTACCGGAGGAACAAAAACAGGCCCGCGTCACCGAACTGGAGGTCCAATCCGTCTTTCCATCGTTTTAGAGCATATAGATGAATGGAAACGAGTTTGGGAGTAAATTTAACTTTCGATAAACGCAAAAAAGTTCTCAGCCGAAGTCGGCTGAGAACTTTTTTATTCGTTTTTTGCTTATTTATCGTAAACTGCGCCTCTGGAGGCAGAGTTTACAATGGCCGCATAGCGTTTGAGGTAACCTTTGACCTCTTTCTGGTACGGCACGAAGTTTTCTTTCCGTTTTTGCAGTTCCTCGTCGTCCACCAACAGGGTGATGCTGCGGTTGGGAATATCGATAGCGATCTGGTCACCCTCTTCGATGAGGCCAATCATGCCGCCTGCCGCCGCTTCCGGAGAGATGTGGCCGATGGCAGCACCTTTGGTTGCGCCGCTGAACCGTCCGTCGGTGATGAGGGCCACCTCTTTGTCCAGCCCCATACCTACCAAGGAAGCAGTGGGAGCTAACATTTCCTGCATGCCGGGGCCGCCTTTGGGGCCTTCGTAACGGATGACGACTACGTCACCGGATACGATTTTGCCGTCGCGGATGGCATCGCAGGCCTCCCCTTCGCTGTTGAAGACCCGGGCGGGGCCCTGGTGCTTCATCATTTCCTCGCAGACCGCGCCCTGCTTGACGACACAGCCTTCGGGAGCCACGTTACCGCGGAGCACCGCGATCCCACCGTCTTTGCGGATGGGTTCTTCCACCGTATGGATGATTTTCCCGTCCGCCTTCGGAATGTTTTCAAAACGCTCCGACTGCTTGCCGCTGACGGTGAGTACATCGGTATCGATAAAGCCGCCTCTGCTGAGTTCTTTGAGAACCGCCTGGATACCGCCCACAGCGTCCAAATCCTGAATGAAGGTGCTTCCGGCAGGATTCAGCTTGCAGAGCTGGGGAGCCTTGCCGCTCAGTTCCTCGATAGTGGTCAAATCCACGTTCACATTAGCCTCATAGGCGATGGCAAGAATGTGGAGGACGGTGTTGGTAGAACAGCCCAAGGCCATTTCAGCGGTCAGAGCGTTTTTGATGTTCTCTTTGGTGAGAATCTGGGAGGGAAGAATCTGATTCTCGATGAGGTAGAGAATCCGCTCACCGGTTTCCTTAGCGAAACGTAGCCGCTTGGAAGAAGTGGCGAGGGCAGTGCCGCTGCCGGGCAGAGACATGCCCATGGCCTCCACCAGGCAGTTCATCGAGTTGGCGGTGTACATGCCGGAGCAGGAGCCACAGGTGGGACAGACGTTGTCCTCGAAATCCTTGAGATCCGCCTCGGTGATTTTCCCAGCGCTGTAGGCGCCTACAGCCTCAAATCCCTCGGAAAAGCCAACCCGTTTGCCGCCGACCACACCGGCCTCCATAGGACCGCCGCTGATAAAGATGGATGGGAGGTTTAAGCGGGCCGCTGCCAGCATCATACCGGGGACGATCTTGTCGCAGTTAGGAATAAACACAATGCCGTCCAGGGGATGGGCGGTCAGCATAACTTCGATGCTGTCCGCGATCAGTTCCCGGGACGCCAAGGAGTATTTCATTCCCACGTGGTTCATAGCGAGGCCGTCACAGACCCCGATGGTGTGAAACTCAAAAGGCACGCCGCCCGCATTGCGGATACCCGCTTTGACGGCGTCCGCCAGCAATCCTAAGTGCATATGGCCGGCCACGTATTCGCTCTCGGCGCTGACCACCGCCACAAAAGGCTTCTTAATCTCGCTGTCGGTCAGGCCCATGGCCTTCAATAAGGAACGGTGCGGCATTCTCGCAGGGCCGCTTTTCATCAAATCACTGCGCATAAAGTTCTCCTCTTTCTATGTAGATTTACGCGGCAAGCTTCCCTTTGATGACGTGGTCAACAAAGTTTAACGCATCCTCGTATTTTTTCTGTGTCTTTTCGCTGTCCTTTACATTGCCTTCTATTTTGCGGACGCAGAGGTAGAGTTCAGAATCCACTGCATTCATCCGCCATTCTTTACCCAGTTCGGTCTGCTGGATCAGCACCTTGTCGCCCTGTACCAACTCTGGCAGATCGGGATAAAGCGCCGACAGGTCGGCAAAAATAGTCTTTCCATCGTTGCTGCCGATGAGCTGGTCGTAGGTCTGGCCGTCCAGAATAAACACCATGTCCTCTCCGGCGTTCAAAACCGCCAGGATTTTCTGCTCGCCCACCATAGTCGCCTGGTCATTGGATCCAGTGCCGTCGTAATTGACCTGCATCTCGCTGACTTGAACCGCTCTTTTGCCGTTCCCGTCGTAATCCTCCGCATAGGTCGCGGCATCCTTTCCCATATCTTCGTTAATGGCGGAAAAAGTGTACTTGCTGGCGATATTCACGACCAAATCGTATTTGGGACCAAAAAAGATGTCTTTGACAAACCAGCCGACCACAAACACCGCAAACACGGCGAGCCAGGTGACTAATTTATAGTGATACCAGTAATTGTCCCATTTTTCTTTGAACGTCTTAGGAACAAACACCTCTTCATCCTGCCTGGGAGGAGGTTCTACCATCTCCGGATGTTCCGCTGCGGCCTGTTTTCGCTTTTTAAGCTCGATGAGCTCCTGGAGTTCCCGCTGTTCTTCACTGACTTGATTGTTTTTGTTGGAATCCAAAACAGCACCTCCTAAAAGTTTACAAATTGCTTATAATTTGTTCAATTTTGCCTTATTTGCGACAAACCTCTTACCACAAAAAGGTAAGAGGTTTGAAAACTCACTGGCCCAACGGCTTCATTGTCGGGAACAGCAATACATCGCGAATGGACGCGCTGTTGGTGAGAAGCATCACCAAACGATCCAGTCCGAAGCCCAATCCGCCTGTGGGGGGCATGCCGTATTCCAAAGCGGTGATAAAATCTTCGTCCACTTCGGCGTTGGCGCCGGTAGCACGCTTGGCCTCCACCTGTTTCACGAAGCGTTCCCGCTGGTCGATGGGATCATTCAGTTCCGAAAAGGCGTTGCCCATCTCACGGTTGTAGATGAAATACTCAAACCGCTCGGTAAAAGCAGGATCAGAAGGTTTTCTCTTAGCCAGGGGAGAATTCTCCACCGGATAGTCGTAGATAATGGTGGGTTGGATCAGCTTATCTTCTACAAAAGCCTCAAAAAAGGCGATAAGCACATGTCCTTTGGTAGCGTTTGCCCCTTCTTCCACTTCGACATCGTGGGCCTTGGCGCAGGCTCTAGCGTCCTCGTCGGAGGCCCAATCATTGTAGTCGACCCCGGCGTATTTTTTCACAGCTTCCACCATGGTCAGGCGCTCCCAGGGGCCTCCCATATTGATTTCCGTTCCCTGATAATTGATGGTGGTGGTGCCGCAGACCTTTTTCGTAATGGTGATGTACATATCCTCGATCAAATCCATCATGCCGTGGTAGTCTGTATAAGCCTGATAGAGCTCAATAGAAGTAAATTCCGGGTTGTGGGAGGTGTCCATGCCCTCGTTGCGGAAAATACGGCCCACTTCGTACACCCGGTCGAACCCGCCGACGATGAGGCGCTTCAGGTACAGCTCGGTTTCGATGCGGAGATACATGTCGATATCCAACGTGTTGTGATGGGTGACAAAAGGCCTTGCCGCCGCGCCGATCTCCAAGGTGTGAAGAACAGGGGTATCCACTTCCAGGTAACCCAAATTGTCGAGATAAGCCCGTACCTCTTTGAGGATTTGGCTTCTCTTTAAAAAGGTGTCTTTCACCTCGGGGTTGACGATCAAATCCACGTATCGTTGACGGTAACGGGTGTCGGTATCCTTCAGCCCATGGAACTTCTCCGGCAGGGGGAGCAGGGATTTGGAAAGGAGAATGATTTTCTGAGCGTGAACCGAAATCTCGCCCTTCTGAGTCCGGAATACAAAGCCTTCCACACCGACAATGTCGCCGATGTCCCATTTCTTAAAAGCCGCGTATTCGTCAGTGCCAACATCGTCCCGTTTTACATAGACCTGCATCCGGTCGCTGCCGTCACGGACATCCATAAAGCTCGCTTTACCCATAATGCGGCGGCTCATCATCCGTCCGGCAATTCGGACAGTCTGTCCTTCCATTTCCTCGAATTTTTCACGGATGTCCCCGTTGAGGGCGGTGACGT
Source organism: uncultured Eubacteriales bacterium (assembly GCA_902493155.1). Lineage (GTDB taxonomy): Bacteria > Bacillota > Clostridia > Oscillospirales > Ruminococcaceae > Fumia. The sequence goes on along the minus strand of CABUOE010000014.1, from coordinate 12,621 downwards.
CATATTTGGTAATCTCGTAAGGATTTTTGCCCTCTTCTTTTAGGGCGTTCAGCTTTTCTCTGCGGATACGCAGCAGTTCGCTTAAATCCTCTGTCTGCTCAGCTGGGGTGTTGATCGCGTCGCTCATAGTCTTTTTCCTTTCCCATTTACACTTCTTTTTAAAATAGGGACAGAGCCTTCGCCCTGTCCCTGCATGGTAATCCTTTTTGCAATATTATCAGGACGGTAAAGGCCGGTTAGGGCCGTTACATCATAATTTCCAAAACCTCGTAGGAAATCACCGCTCCGGAAGGAACTGGGATTTCTATTACATCTCCTATCTTATGGCCCAAAAGCGCTTTGCCTACCGGAGATTCGTCGGAAATTTTTCCAATAGTGGGGTTGGCTTCGGTCGAGCCCACGATGTGGAAGATCTCTTCGTCGCCAAATTCCAAATCTTTGACCTTGACCTTGCTGCCCACACTGATGTTTTCGGTATTCAGTTCGTCGGTATCCAATATTTTGACGTTTTTAAGCATGGCTTCGATCTGCAGGATACGTGCCTCAATCATCGCCTGCTCGTTTTTCGCTTCGTCGTATTCACTGTTTTCAGAAAGGTCGCCGAAGGAAATCGCTACTTTGATTTTGTCGGCAATGTCTTTCCGTTTGACGGTCTTGAGCTCCTCCAGCTCTTTTTCGAGGTTCGCCAAACCGTCGCTGGTGAGAATCACTGGTTTCGCCATAGTTTCACTTACCGTTACAGCCTAAAGCTGTTCCTTTCAAAAATTGATTTCCGCCGCAAGCCGGCGTTTCCTTTATCACACTGATTTCAAATGAAAAAGCGGCAGCAACCGCCTTTTCATTTTAAAAAATCAGTATTGAATTCGGTATAAAGGGCAATGACCACCGGCCTTTTGGCAAAAGTCCGATGGTTATCGCAAAACTCTATAATGTTTTAGATTATAGTATATGCCGATTTGTTTGTCAAGTAAAAGGGCGGGATTTTTTTGTTTTTACACCGCATTCACATTCGATTAAAGCCGTCAAAACTCGCAAAAGGATCCAACAAGGAATCGTTTCCTGCCGGCGGTCCATGTTACAGCATTTCCTTAACGCATCTGACGATGTTGTCAGCACTCAGTCCAAACAGTTTGAGCAGATCCGCTGCCGGGCCTGACATTCCAAACCGATCCTCTACGCCCAGCCGTTTGACGAGGCAGGGACACTCTTCACAAACCACTTCTGCCACGGCGCTGCCCAGTCCGCCGATAACGTTATGCTCTTCCACTGTCAGGATTTTGCCGGTTTCCTTCGCCGCTTTGACAATAATCTCCCGGTCAATGGGCTTGATGGTGTGGATGTTGATGACCCGGGTGTCAATTCCCTCTTTGCTGAGTGTTTCAGCGGCCATCCGGGCCTCGTTGACCATCAGGCCGGTGGCGACGATAGTGATATCCTTGCCATCCCGCAGGGTGATACCTTTTCCCAACTCGAATCGATAGTTTTCTTCGTCGTTGAAAACCGGTACCGCCAAGCGCCCGAACCGCAGATAAACAGGTCCGTCGTAAAAGGCCGCCGCACGGACTGCCGCGCGGGCTTCAACGTCGTCAGCAGGATTGATAATGGTCATGCCGGGAATGGTGCGCATGAGCGCGATGTCCTCGTTGCACTGATGGGTGGCGCCGTCCTCCCCGACGGAGATGCCCGCATGGGTGGCGCCGATTTTGACGTTTAAATGAGGGTAACCGATAGAGTTGCGGATGATTTCAAAGGCCCGTCCTGCCGCAAACATGGCAAAAGAACTGGCAAATACCGTCTTTCCGGTTGCTGCTAATCCCGCGGCGACGCCCATCATGTTGGCCTCAGCGATGCCGCAGTCAAAAAACCGGTCTGGCACCTGCTTTTTAAAAATACCTGTCTTGGTGGCCGCCGCCAAATCTGCGTCCAACACCACTAAGTCGTCTATTTCTTTGGACAGTTCCACCAAAGCGTTTCCATAGCTGTCCCGGGTGGCAATTTTCTTGATTTCAGACATATTTTCGTTCCCTTCCCTCTTAATCCAAAGCGTTCAGCGTGTCTCTCAGTTCCTTGAGCGCCTGCTCATACTGCTCGGCGTTGGGGGCGGAACCGTGCCAGCCCACCTGGTTCTCCATAAAGGATACGCCTTTGCCCTTGATGCTCTTCTGCACGATGACGGTAGGTTTGCCCTTCACCGTTTTCGCTTCCTCAAACGCCTTCTCAATTTCATCAAAATTGTGGGCGTCGATGGTGATGACATGCCAGCCGAAAGCAGCGAATTTTTCCGGAATGGGGTAAGGGGACATAACTTCCTCGACAGTGCCGTCGATCTGAAGGTTGTTGTTGTCGACAATGGCCAAGAGGTTATCAAGCTTATAGTGAGCGGCAAACATAGCCGCTTCCCAGACCTGGCCCTCCTCGATTTCACCGTCGCCCAAAATCGCATAGGTGCGGTAGCTGTCGCCGGATATCTTCGCTGACAGAGCCATGCCGCAAGCGGCGGAAATTCCCTGTCCCAATGAACCGGTGGACATATCCACACCGGGGATGTGTTTCATGTCGGGATGGCCCTGAAGCATGGAGCCGATGTGACGAAGGCTTTTCAGTTCACTTTCGGGGAAAAAGCCCTTGAGCGCCAGCGCTGCGTACAAAGCCGGGGCAGTATGGCCCTTGGAAAGAACCAGCCGGTCTCTATTCTCCATCTTGGGATTTTTGGGGTCGACGTTCATCTCCCGCCAATAGAGGTAACTCAAATCTTCCGCAATAGAGAGAGAGCCGCCTGGATGGCCGGATTTCGCGTGAAAAGTACCCTCAATAATCCCCATCCGGATTTTGCAGGCAATTTTCATCAATTCTTTTTTCGTCGTTGCATCCATCTTGTGTAACCATTCCTTTCTACATGCCTATGAAACTCATTTTATCCTTAAAACAATTTTTTCTTGTTTTCCATTACATATTCTATGGCTTCCGCCACGCCATTCTGTCCGTTGGAAGAGACTACAAGGCTGGCAGCCGCCCTAACGTCCCGGCAGGCGTTGGACACCGCTATCCCGAAACCGGCCATCTCTATCATTTCCAAATCATTATAAAAATCACCGATAGCCGCTGTCCTTTCCAGCGGAATACCAATTTCGCTGCAAAGCCGTTTGAGGGCAGAGCCTTTATTGGCATCTGCCGATACCATCTCAACAAGACACTCCGCCGAATGGACGATGCGCACCCCCTGAATATTTAAGTTCTCTAGTTCCCTTTGCAGCGCACCGACCTGGTCCTTTTCCGCTGCAAACATCACTTTGAGCCACTGCTTCGGCATAACATCTTCGATTCCGCACCGTTCATGGGGTACTTGATATCCGCCGTCGTTTAAATGCAAGTGAATCAAATCGTTGTATACCACGGCATACAATGCGTGATCGTCCAATACTTCGATGCCGACAGTCTCTCCAAATATTTGGTAAATATAGGGCACCGCTTTTTTCGCCTGTTCCGGCAGTGCAGTCTCCCAAATTGGTTTTTTGGAAACTGGGTCGTAAATCATCGCCCCGTTGTAGAGCGCCACTGGAACATCGAGTCTAAGTTTCTCCAGATAGGGGGCCACCGTAGGGATTGACCGTCCCGTTGCAACGGTAAAAGTCCCTCCAGCTTCCCGGAATCGCCGGATGGCCGCTTTATCGGTTTCAGAGATGGTTTTATCGTCCTGTAACAGCGTTCCGTCCAAATCGGACGCGATAAGAATACCCTCCATGCTGACGGGCGGCTTGATTCCCGCTTCCCTGCGGAGCTTTTCGAGAAAATCCTCAAACACCTTGGAAAGCGGACTGTCAAACTCCAAATACTCCCCCGTTGCAGGATGGATAAACCCGATAGTCTTGGCGTGAAGGCACTGGCCGTTTAAAAAGTCCAGCACTTTTTTAGGGCCGTACACCGGATCTCCCGCCACTGGATGCCCTATAGACGCCATATGTACCCGGATTTGATGGGTTCGCCCGGTCTCCAGCCGCAGTTCCACATAGGTAAAGGAGCCGTACCGTTCCAACACCCGGAAATGGGTGACGGCATGTCTTCCGCCGGAAGCGAGCACCGCCATTTTTTTGCGGTCCTGCGGGTGACGGCCCAACTGGGTCTCAATGGTTCCCTCGTTTTCCTTAATGTTACCGTAAACCACCGCGTGATATACCCGGGAAAAGCTGTGACGTTCAATCTGTTCCGCCAACTTTAAATGGGCATTATCGTTTTTGGCCACAATCAATAGGCCGCTGGTGTCTTTGTCAATGCGATGGACGATTCCTGGACGGATCACGCCGTTGATTCCCGAAAGGGAGTCCCTGCAATGATGCAAAAGAGCATTGACCAGAGTTCCGCTCTCATTTCCCGCCGCCGGATGAACCACCATTCCCTTAGGCTTATTCACCACCAGCAAGTCGTCGTCCTCATAAACAACAGACAGAGGAATGTCCTCCGCCTCCACATCCAACGATTTCGGTTCCGGTTCCTCCACTGTCACCACATCGCCTACACGCAGCTTGCTGTTTTTAGAAGCAGGGGTTCCGTTGATGCTCACATGCCCCTCAGTAACCAGTTTTTGAACCGCCGAGCGAGTTTTTCCCTCCAGCTTTTCCGCTAAAAAGACGTCGATCCGCTGTCCAGCCTCCAGCTCAATTCGAAACTCACGCACCTTTTGTTTCTCCCGCAGTTTCTTTGTTTTTATGCCTCAGCTCGTAAAACAAGAGGTAAACCAGCAGCATGGCGGTTCCCACTGTCACGCAAATATCCGCGAAGTTAAATACCGCGAAGTTTATCACTTTCAGGTGAACGTAGTCCACTACAAAGCCCCGATATACTCTGTCGATGAGGTTCCCCACACCGCCGCCTATAATCGTCGCCACCGCGAACAACACCATGGTATTCTTGATTTTACCCGCCATAACAACGGCGATCGCCGCCAAAATGACGATTGCCGTCGCCCAAACCAAAAGCCATTTCTGGCCGGCCATCATACCGAAGGCCGCTCCCCGGTTTTCCACATAAGTCAAATGGAAAATATCCGAAATAATGGGCTGGCTCCCGATGGGTTTCAGGTATTCGATGGCCAACGCCTTGAGAATCTGGTCGATTCCCACCAGCACTGCCGACATCAGCAGCGCAACGTATCTTCTCATTCTTTTTCCTCCCAGCAATAGGACTTGTCTCCACGCCATTTTAGCAGCCGCGTCATTTGTCAATACCGCAACAACACAATACGGCTTTGTTCGCTTGTTTCAGTAAATGCGGGATATTTTATGAATAGACGCCATACGTCTTAAAATTTTGCTTTGGCATAAGTAGTTGCCGCAAAAAAATTTTTGCGGCAACCGGCAAATGATATCATTCTCTATTATCGGTTGTTGTTTTTCCCGAATTTCAGCTCCCCGAACTTCTCCTCAAAGGTCGGTTTGCGGTTGGGGGTAAAAGCGGGCTTCGGATTATTGCTCTGCACTTTATCAAAGCGCATGGTAGAAACCGTTTCATCCGTTTCTTCTACCGCTTCCGTCGCGGCGGGAGCTTCAACAGCTTCAGGATTGGCCGGCACTTCTTCCGTTACCTCCGCAACAGTTTCTTGCGCTTCCTCTGCTGTCTCTTCTTTAATACCGCCCAGCTTTTCGTTATAAAATTCCGCTGTTTCCGCGTCCATCTCGGGAAGGTTAGTAATGACGTTCAGGTGCCGCTTATAGGTAGCGAGCAGCGTGGCCTTAAAGTCGGAAACTTCTTTCTGCATCTTGACCAAGGTCATTTTTTCCTTCTCGGTCTGCCGCTGAATAGCGCCTACTGTTTCCTCCGCCTGTTTCTGAGCGTCGTAAACCATCCGGTCGGCGCGGTTTTTGGCGTCTGTGATCATCATATCCGCTTTGGTCTTTGCATCATTCAGGATGGTGTTGCCCATCTTCTGAGCACCCAGCAAGGCGTCCTTTAAATCGGATTCTTCTTTGCGGTACTCATTTATTTTCTCCGCCAAAACCCTCATTTTGGCGACCAGTTCTTCTTTTTCTGCTTCCAGGGAGGAAATCTGTTGATTTAGTTCATCAATGTGGTTGTCCACGTCTTCGGGACGATAGCCAAAGGCTGCTTTTTCAAACATTTTCACCGGTTTGCTCATAGAAGTTCCCTCTTTCCCAATAAAATTTCGTCAAAATGCCCATTTCTTTATTCGTTTACAAAAGCGTCAAACAAAACGCTGATTCTTCCCTTTCGTGTTTCGTGGCCCACGGTGGTCAATCGGAATTTTCCGTAGCCGCGTACCGTAAGTATGTCCCCCTCCTTGAGGAGTGCAGTTCCCTGGTTTTTTTCCAGGTAGTTGAGCATGACCATGCCGCTTGTAATCAGCTTCGCCGCTTTTTCTCGGCTGAGGCCCGTCACCAGCGACACCGAAGCATCCAGTCGGAGAGATGCCAGAGTCCCTTTTAATTCCCTAAATTTCTGTACAGCCGTCACAGGCCCATCAAGGCCCTGTTCGACCGTAACGCCGACGCCGCCGACCTTGTCGATCTGCGTCGCCACTACTTTGTGAACCCGTTCTTCGGCAAACAGAACCGCCTTGCCGGGGGTAATCACAATGTCCCCGATGGTTTCCCGCTTAATCTGCTGCGCCATCAAGGTGCCCAGAAAATCTCTGTGTGACAGATGATAGTTCTCAGGATATCGGAAAGTAAACGCCCCGATGGGAAAATACTCGTCCAAAGGCTCCGTATAGTCGGGAAACACTCCAAGCATCAGTCTCTGAGCTCCGGAAAAACCGCCGTAAAATCGGTACTGTGCTCCGCTTTTACGGACGATGGGTTCCGCCATGGCCTGTTGCTGCTCATTGAGAAAGCTGCTGAATTTCATTGCATCCTGCCGCATCGACAATTCAATGAGATTCCGGATTCCCGCTAAGAAATACTCCCGTTCCTTTTGTTCCTTATCCATCTGTCCTCATCAAAACTTGTAATATAAAAGACCTATAGGCTGCGCCCCCTTTTAAGGAACACAGCCTTTTATACATTCTCTTAGAAATATACGCCGCTGTTTTCCAGCTCGTCCAGCAGATCGCCCATCAAATTCACATTGGAAGGAGTGATGATAAAGGTGCTGTTGGCCACCCGCTTCACTTCACCGTTGTTGGCAAAGGCGACGCCGCTCAAAAAGTCCAGAAGCCGTCTGGACAGCTCTTTGGAAGCGGACTCCAGGTTCAAAACTACGGTGCGTTTCTGGTTTAAATGCTCGGCGATGGTCCGGGCGTCCTCAAAACGCTCCGGCTTTACCAGCATCACCTGCAGTTGGGTGGTAGCATGGATGTTAACCACCTTGCTGCGGTTCATGTTGGGCATTTCGCTGTAGTTGCTGCCGGTTTCCCGTTTAATCTGGTCAAAATCCTCTATTTCAGGAGCCGGTTCCAGTTCATCATCGTACTCGTCGTCGTACTCGGTGAACATGTCTTTAAATTTCTGTACCAATCCCATATGTATTCCTGCCTTTCAACAAACTAATGCGATTTCACCGCAGGGCGTTCCCCAAAAATTGCTCGTCCTAAGCGTATCTGGGTGGAGCCGCAGGCGATGGCCTCCCTGTAATCGTCTGACATTCCCATGGACAGAACGGAAAAATCCGCCCCTTCTATTTTTTTCTCTTTGCAGAGCAAAAACAGTTCCTGCATCTTCTCAAAGTACAATGTTCCGGAAAACCGAGGCGGAATGGTCATCAGTCCCTTAGCTTTCAAACCGGGCAGTTTTGCGATACGTTCCACCGCGTCCAAGACCTCTTCTTCATAGAAGCCGCTTTTTGTTTCCTCTTTGCCGATGTTCACCTGCAATAAAATATCCATCTCCATCCCGCGTTTTTCGCATTCCCGGGACAGGGCTTGTGCCAGATGCAGAGAGTCCACCGACTCAATCATACTTACCTTTTCTATTATATCTCGAATCTTATTGGTCTGCAAGTGTCCAATAAAATGAATTTTGTCCTTGGAAGCCCGGTAAAATGCAGCTTTTTGACAGATTTCCTGTACCCGGTTCTCCCCTAGAAGGCAAATTCCCTCCTGAAGGGCCACATTCACCCGTTCCGGCGGTACCGTTTTCGTCACCGCCATCAAAACGATGTCCTTTTCCGCCCGCCCGGCGGCCTGCGCCGCTTCTTTCACATTTGCCCGGATTTCCTCTATGTTTTGCCGGACGTCCCAGCCAAAAGATTCATCCATTTGCTCACACTGGTTTTTGGTCATATAAATCCTTACCCTTCACAATCACATCATCGTAAAGTTCCAGATAGCCTTCCTTGTTGTCGTAATAAGTCCTGCTAATGACAAAATCGTCAGTCTCATAGAGCTTGTCCAGCTTGCGGAAATACACCTTGTTCATCGTTTTGATGTAGACACCCATCTCGTCGTCCTTAAACCGGATAGCTTCCTTGGGAACCTTGAGTCCCTTATAAGAGCTGACCAGCACTTCTGCCGACTGCACCCTGGTGCTCAACAAAAAGCCGTTGATGGTATCTCCCAAAAATACAACCCTGTACAGGCCGGACGCTTCGTCGAAATCCACCGATTGAACTGTCGCAGGCACCGACTCCTTCTCAGTCGGGAACTGAAGGGTCGCCTTACTCCCCGCTTTTAAAGATTTGGCGTGCTCCTCGGAAACCGTTACCGCGTAGTACCAGTTATGATCCTTTACGATTTTCACCGAAGTAGAGTCCGCCTGATACCCCTGATAGGATTTGACAAAATCGCTGATCTGCCCCGCCGTCAGGGTCTCCATGTAATCCTCTGTTAGGGTCTCCTCCTGCCCGTCCACATGGTCGACGAAATAGCCGGCGGCAGTGGAATAAAAAGCCTGAGACGTACCGCCAAGGCCTGCCTTCAAAGAATCCCGCTGATTTGTGAGATTTTGAATTGTCTCAGTATAATCGGTGCCGCTGTCCATTAAAAGATTCCGCTTGGCATAAGTCTCTGTGAGCCCTGTGCGGATATCGGAGAGTTTCGAAAAGTTCTCTGTGTCCCGAGCGGTAATCAGCCGCTCACCGTACTCGCTGATAGAACTGTTTAAAACCTCAGGCTTGACGATTTCCGAAGCGTCCCCATTCTGCTGTATTTTTTGGAGAGTTTCCAAAGTTTGCTCCACGTTTTTCAGCTCCCGCTGCTCGTCGATGGCAGCCTGGTTCTGGTAAACGCTTCCCAGCTGTGTTTTGGTGGAAACCTTTTCCCCAACCGCATAATTGCAGCTGATAATGCCGTTTCCCCCAACAGGAATCACCGTTTCGTCCCGAAAAATAATGCCCTCTACTGGAATGGTATCGTTGACGGTCTGCTCGTAGACCGTCTGGGTGGCATAATCCTTCCCGCCAAACCGAAACATCTGGCAGATGACGTAAATAATTACAAACGCCGACAATACGACGGTTGAAATCTTGATAACCTTATCCGAGTTCAATTACTCCACATCCTCGTCGGCAGACAGAATCGCTATGGGCTTCGACGGGATAATCGTCGAGACCGCGTGTTTGTAGACCAGGTTTTGCTTGCCGTCGCAGTCCAGAATCACTGTGAAATTATCGAATCCCTTGACAACGCCCCGAAACTGGAACCCATTGGTTAAATAAATCGTCACAGTAATTCTGTCTTTACGCGCCTGATTCAAAAAGACATCCTGCAAATTCAGGTTTTTCATCCATTCATCCCCCTTATCTCTCTGTATATTGGAAATAGAAATAGGTATACAGTTTTATATTAGCACAATATGCCGGAATTTTCTATGATTTTTATAGATTTTTCAAAAATTTTTGTAAAAATCTTCTCCTCGTCGGGATAAATCCAGTGAATCCGCTCGTCACGCCTAAACCAAGTGAGCTGCCGTTTGGCGTAGCGGCGGGTGCTTTGCTTGAGTTTTTCCACGCATACATCGAGAGGGAGCTCTCCTTCTAGGTAAGGCTTTAGTTCCTTGTAGCCGATGGCCTGAGCAGAGGTCTGTAAAGGCGCCCCAAGCACCGTTCTCGCCTCCTCCAAAAGCCCCTCCGCCATCATCTGATCCACCCGCAGGTTAATCCGGTCGTATAAATTCTGACGGTCTTTGTAATTTAAACCGATCATGCAGAAGCGGTAAGGAGATTCTTGTTCGTGACTCCGTTTCACCCACTCAGACATGGTGACTCCCGTCAGACGATACACTTCGATGGCGCGGACGATGCGCAGAAGGTTGTTCTCATGAAGGTTCTCCGCCGTCTCCGGGTCAAAGGTGCGAAGCTCTGCCAGTAAATAGCCGTTTCCCTTTTCCTCCGCTTCCCGAAGAAGCTCTGCCCGGAGCGCCTCATCCCCGCCGCTTTCCCCTAAGGTAACATTGTCAAGCAGAGTGTTGACGTAAAGTCCTGTCCCCCCCACTAGCACCGGTAATTTTCCACGGCTATGGATATCGTCGATGGCCTTCTTGGCCAACTCTATGTATTCCGCCAGGGAAAAGGGATTATCCGGGTCCCAAAAGTCGACAAGGTGGTGGGGAACCCCGTCCATTTCTTCCAATGTGGGCTTTGCCGTGGCGATATCCATGGTGCGGTAAATCTGCATGGAGTCAGCAGAAACCACTTCTCCTCCGTAGTGCTTCGCGATGGCAATCCCTAAGCCGGTCTTTCCCGATGCCGTGGGGCCCACTACCGCCACCAGCGGTATTTTATCGGCCATGGGCAAACCTCCTACACAATTCTTCCAAATAATTTCTCAATTTCTTTTCTGGTATAACGGATCATCACCGGACGGCCGTGGGGGCAGTACCGGACATTTTCATCGCAGCAGATGATTTTGACTAGTTCCTCCAGCTCGGCCCGACTGTTCTGGTCATGGGCTTTGACAGCACTCCGGCAGGCGATCCGATGGAGGATATCCTCGATAAGCTCCGGAAAATCTGCCTTCCGATTTTGGAGAAGACTCGCCGTAATGTCCAAAAACATCTCCTTTGCCCGCTCCGGCTCCGCCACTGCGGGCACTGACCGGAGGATCACTGTGAGGCCTCCGAAATCTTCCACGAGGAAGCCGGCTTTTTGAAACAGATCCAGCTGTTTCATCACCGTTTCGTGTTCCTGCCGCGACAAAGTAACCGTCACCGGGCTCAAAAGCAGCTGCTTACTCAGCTCCCCGTTATTTTCCTTCAGCTTGTTGTATAAAATCCGTTCGTGGGCAGCATGTTTGTCGATCATGACAAACTCCTCCCCCATCTGGGCGAGGATATACGTCCCGAACAGCTCTCCGATGACCTGCATGAGAACAGCCGCCTGAGGCACTTCCTGTTCCTCTCTATTATCGGGCAAAATAGGCGCAGTTTCTGTCGTTTTCTCTGGTTTTGTTTCCGACGGCTTTTGGGGAACAATTTCTTCCCCCTCATCGCAGCTGTGTAACTCAAATACCGCCCGGGCATCAGTGACAGGAGGCGGAACAAAGTCATCCGGATCGGGCTCCACGTCAATATTGATGGATTTGGGCTTTTTCGGGAGCCACTGATCCGCCGGACTCATGGGAATGGTCTCCTGCACTGCAGGGACTGCTTCGCTACGGAAAGGACTGGCCACGTCCAACGGCCCGCTGCCAGTCAGCGAAGCATCTGTCCGGAAGGTGTCCTTCGGAATACTCGCAGGCGGTTTTGGAGCCGATATTTCTCCTTTTTCCTGCACCGCAGGTACTTCATGTAAAACAGCCGGTTCTTTTCTCGTCAGCGTTCCATGAGCGGCCACCGCACTTTTCACCGCAAAATAAACTGCGTCAAAAACCGCCTTTTCGTTGACAAAGCGGACTTCGATCTTCGCCGGATGGACGTTTACATCCACCTGGTCAAAAGGCATCTCCAGTTCCAAGACACAGGCTGGAAATTTCCCCACCATCATGGCACCCCGGTATCCTTCCTCGGCAGCGATGCCGCAGGTACGGGTCTTGGTGTAGCGCCCGTTGATAAAAAAATGCTGCATCGACCGATTGGCCCGATGGAACATGGGCTTTCCGGTGAGACCGGTGACTTTGATGCCGTGAAGCTCGTAGCTTACAGGCAGCATGTTCTGGGCGAAATCCCTGCCGAAGATGGTGTAAACGGCGCTCAAAAGCTTGCCGTCCCCGGGCGTGTGAAAGGCCACTTTGTTGTCTCTTATAAGCTTTACCGAAATCTCCGGATGGGAGAGGGCGATTTTGTCGACGATACTGGCGACGGCATTTCCCTCGGTCACATCTTTTTTGAGAAATTTGAGCCTTGCCGGCACGTTATAGAAGATGTCCCGGATAGTGATGGTGGTGCCCAGGGGGCAGCCGGTCTCCCGCACTTCCTGGAGCTCCGACCCTTCGATTCTCACGTAGGTTCCCAGCTCTTCGTCGGAAGTTTTCGCCATCATTTCCACTTTGGCCACAGCCGCGATAGAGGCAAGGGCCTCCCCCCGGAATCCCAGGGTGCCGATCTCATCCAAATCCCTGGCGTTTTTCACTTTGCTGGTGGCATGGCGGAGAAAGGCCGTAGGGGCGTCGGCTGGGTGGATGCCGCAGCCGTTGTCAGTGATGCGGATAAAGCGGATACCGCCGTTTTGAATTTCCACCGTAATAATGGTGGCGCCCGCGTCAATGGAATTTTCTATCAGTTCCTTGACAATGGAGGC
>CABUOE010000013.1 GCA_902493155.1 uncultured Eubacteriales bacterium | reverse complement strand
GGTGCAGGCGTGAACGCGGCACGGTTTACCGTTAACGATCGCTTTGACGCGCATCACGTTGGGTTTCCAGGTTCTGTTGGAACGTCTGTGTGAGTGGGACACCTTGATACCAAAAGAAACGCCTTTTCCGCAGAAATCACATTTCGCCATATTCTGCACCTCCTTTAGAATTACATAACGATAATATTCTATCAGACTCGGCAAAAAAAATCAAGAGGTTTTTGAAATAAAAATGGAAAAGCTCAAAATTTTATAAACGGAAGGCTTTTTTCGATTTGTGGCCGAAGAAAGGTCACATTCTAAAAATTCCTTGAATTTCCTTGCATCCTGCTTGTATTTTACAGTAGAAACCAGTATAATGATTACATTATCGAATGTTCGGGCGCTTTTCCCAACGATTTTGAAAGGAAAATCAGAAAAAATGCCTTTTTCAATGAGTTCCGAGAGACTTTTCACCATGTTTGTCAGCGTCATTGCCATGCTGACGGCACTGCCTTTTCACGAATACGCCCACGCTTGGGCGGCCAACAAATTGGGTGATCCCACGGCAAAATATCAGGGGCGGCTTACCCTCAATCCCTTTCGGCACCTGGATCTGTTCGGTTCTATCTGTATGGTGCTGTTTGGATTTGGATGGGCAAAGCCTGTCCCCATCAATCCCTATAACTTCAAAAATCCCAAGACCGGGATGGCGCTGTCGGCGCTGGCCGGACCCATGTCCAATGTGGTTTACGCTTTCGTCGCCATGATCCTCTACAAAATCCTCTGGTATCCGGCTATGATGGTGGATCAATCCACCTTCTGGGGTTTCTTCCTTTATTATATTGTACAGATCCTCTGGATTATTGTCAGCCTAAATGTGGGCCTTGCGGTGTTTAACCTGCTGCCGGTGCCGCCTCTGGACGGCTCCAGAATTTTAAACATTATTCTGCCGGAGCGGATTTACTTCAAAGTCATGCAGTATGAGCGGATCATCATGTTCGCCATTATGGCACTCCTCTTTGTGGGCGTGCTGGATAAGCCGCTTATTTACCTCCGGGGGCTGTTGGTGAATGGGTTAGATTTCCTCACTGGATTTGTGGATATTATCGCCCGGGCTATTTTGGGAGTGTAAAAGATGGCGGTGCAGCTGGAATTTAAAGTAGGGGATTTTGAGGGGCCTTTGGATTTGCTTCTCTTTCTCATCTCCAAGCATAAGCTGAACATCAACGATATTGAAATATCCGAACTTCTCACCCAGTATCTGGACGCCATCGAGCAGATGCAGAGTGCTGACTTGGAACTGAAATCTGAGTTTCTCGAAATGGCGGCGCGGCTGGTTTACATCAAAACCGTTTCGTTGCTGCCGAAGCACGAGGAAGCGGTGGAACTGAAAAAAGAGCTGGAGGGGCAGCTTTTAGAGTACCAGCTCTGCCGAGAAATGGCGGAAAAGCTGGCGCTCATGGGGAAGGAGCACCACGTTTATGTACGTGCCCCCATGAAAATCAAGCTGGATCCCACCTATCAGGGCAGCCACGCGCCGGACGAGCTCATGGCGGCCTATCTGATGGTGGTGGGCAAGGCAAAGCGGCGCCTGCCGCCGCCTGCGTCGGCGTTTTCGGGCATCGTCAGCCGGCGGGTGGTGTCGGTTACTTCGAAAATCGTCTATGTGCTGAAAAAGCTTTACCGGACAGGACGGATGCCCTACGACGAGTTTTTTACCGCTCCCGACCGGAGTGAGCTGGTGGCTACCTTTCTCGCCATGTTGGAGCTGATGAAATCCCATCGCATTACAGTGAGCGAGGACAATCAGACGGTTTATTTCCATCGGGACAAGCGGCCAAAGCCGGAACCGGTGGAAGCGCAACCAATATAAAGGAAGACACAGGGGGAAGTTATGAGCGAAAACCAGTATTTCGGCGCCCTGGAGGCTATCTTGTTCGCCTGCGGGGAACCGGTGGAGATCGAGCGGCTGGCGGAAGGCTTACAGATTGACAAGGCTGCTGTCCGGCAGCAACTTTTGGAATATCAGCAGTCGCTGACTTCGTCGGAGCGTGGTATCGAGCTGCGCTTTTTAGACGATAAGGTTCAGCTTTGCAGCAAGGCCCAGTACGAGCAGCTCATCGTTTCAGTGGCGGCTATGAAGAAAAACGCGCCGCTTTCAAACGCCGCTATGGAGGTTTTGGCCATTGTAGCCTACAACCAGCCGGTTACCAAAAGCTTTGTGGAGCAGGTCCGCGGTGTAGAAAGCGGACAGGTTGTCAATAATCTGGTGGAAAAGGGCCTCGTCGAGGAAGCGGGAAGGCTCAATGTCCCCGGCAGGCCGCTGACCTACCGGACGACGGCCAATTTTCTGCGGTGCTTTGGGCTGACGAATCTGGGAGATCTTCCGAATCTTCCCTCCGATGAAGAGGAGGACGAGGGCGAACAGCTTTTGATGGAGACCGAGCCGCTGCCGGAAGCCGGGGAAAATACCGATGCGGCGGAAAGAGAAACCACCGAATAATCGGCATCCAATGACAGGGAAGGGGGGATGGCATGGTCGGATGGATTATTTTCGGTTCGATTTTGCTGCTGTTTTGCATTTTGCTGTCCCTGAGTATCACCTTCCGGGTGCAGTACGACGACGATTTGACCATCACTGTTGGTGTGGGGAAATTCCGTTATACATTGCTTCCCGTTTCTGATGAAGAGGAAGAAGACGTCAAAAAGGGGAGCAAGGCCGTTAAAAAAGGCATCAAGAAAGAGCAGAAAAAGGCAAACCCCAAGGCGGAAAAGAAAATCGAAAAGGGCGATATCAAAGAAACCGTCTTTCTGGTGCTAGACATTATAAAATCCGTTTGGCCGCCCTTTAAAGACCTGATGAAGCGGGTGCGGATCACCGCACTTTCCATCGACATTACGGTGGGCGGGGAGGACGCCGCTGAAACCGCCGTGCTCTACGGAAAGATTTCCGCATTTGTCTACGGGGGACTGGCAGCTCTCCGGAACCTGATGACCGTCAAGGTAAACCGGGTCGCCATTACCTGCAACTTTTTGCAGGATCACACCGACCAGACGGTGTTTTTTAAGGTAAAAATCCGCGTTTTATCCGCAATTTGGGCCGGCCTGCGCATGGGCTGGGGATTATTGGTGAATACTTTCCGAAGAGCGAGAGAAAACGCGGCCAATAAAAAAGAAGATTTACACAGAGGTTCCGGGGGCGTCTCTCAGAAGCGGGAGACGGCCGCCGGAGATAATAGGAGGAATTGATTATGGCAGAACATCCGATTCAAGGCTTAATGGGCGTAACCATGCAGAAGATCAAGGAAATGGTAGACGTAAACACCATCGTCGGCAACCCCATCACAACCCCTGACGGCACCACCATTATCCCGGTTTCAAAAGTCACCTTTGGATTTGCGTCCGGCGGCTCCGACCTGCCCACCAAAGACCCGAAAGAGACCTTTGGCGGCGGAAGCGGCGCAGGCGTCACCTTGCAGCCGTTGGGATTTTTGGTGGTAAAAGACGGCGATGTGAAGCTGTTGCAGCTGGCCACTTCGTCCAACACCGCCGACAAGATCGTCAACTCGGTGCCCGACATCATCGACAAGGTGTCCGATGCTTTCAGCAAAAACAAAGACGACAAATCTGGGAAAAACGGCAAGAAATCCGCCGGGGACGCTGAGAAAGCTTCCGAAAAAGCAGAATAATCCACATGAACGGCCTGCCCTTCGCATATGATGAAGTGGCAGGTGGTTTCATGAATAAGAAAGTATTGTGTTTTGTTCTGTCGCTCTGCATTGGGGCGGCAGTCTGCTTCCCCGCGGGCGTATTCGCTGAAAATGAACAGGAGGAAGCAGTAGAGGTGGCCCAGTCGGACGCTTTGGGGGTGTCCGCCCATTCGGCGGCTCTCATCGAAGCGGACAGCGGCCGCGTTATTTACGTCAAAAACGGGGAGGAACGTCTCCCCATTGCAAGCACCACGAAAATTATGACGGCGCTTCTCACTTTGGAAGCCTCCAATCTGGACACCTATTTTACGGTGGACCCAAACGCCATTAAGGTGGAGGGGACGTCGATGGGTCTTCAGGAGGGGGATCAGGTGACGCTGCGGACTTTGGCGGCAGGGATGCTTTTGGCTTCGGGAAACGACGCGGCCAACTCGGCGGCTATAAAGGTAGGCGGTTCCCTTGACGAATTCGCCATTATGATGAACAAGCGGGCCGCCCAGATCGGCATGAAGGACTCAAATTTCGTCACACCGTCGGGACTGGACGCTCAGAACCATTACTCTACGGCGCTGGATATGGCAAAGCTCGCGAGAGCGGCGCTCCAAAACCCGGATTTCAGCGCCATCTGCTCCCAGAAGAGCATGAAGCTCTCTTATGGAAATCCCCCCTATGATCGGTGGCTTTCTAACCACAACAAGCTGTTAAAGAGTTACCCCGACTGCATCGGAGTCAAAACAGGCTTTACCAAAAAAGCGGGACGCTGTCTTGTGTCGGCGGCGGAGAGGGACGGAGTCACCCTTATTTGCGTCACCATCAAAGCGCCCAGCGATTGGGAGGACCACCGCAAGATGCTGGATTACGGGTTTTCCCAAGTTCAGCCGATGGAACTGAGCGGCGAAATAACCGGGAAAATTCCGGTAGTGGGCGGCGTTTCCGATCAGGTGACGCCCATGATCCAGGTAGTACCCAAAGCGTCGGTGACGTCGGAGGACGCCGCAAAAATCGAGATGAAGATCGTCTCTCAGCCGTTTTTATACGCGCCGGTTCAGGAGGGGGACTATATCGGCGAAGTGCGCTACTACTTAAACGGAGAACTTTTAAAATCCGCGCCTCTCACAGCAAAAGAGACGGTGGCAGCAGACGAATGGGTCCCGGAAACGAGTTTTTGGGACAAAATCAAAGGCTGGTTTGCGGGATGGAGAAAATAGTTCCCCTCCCAAACGGACAGAAAGGAAATCAAAAAATGGATGGAATCAGGCTGCAAAAAGTCATCGCGGAAAGCGGACTTTGCTCCCGGAGAAAAGCGGAGGAATTGATTGAAGAGGGAAGAGTCAAGGTCAACGGCCACAAGGCGGTCATCGGACAGAAAATCAATCCCTCAAAAGACATCGTGCTGGTGGACGGGGAGCGGTTAAAGTCCCGCAACCGCCGCCAGAACGTATACATCATGCTTCATAAGCCCCGCGGTTATCTGACGGCCATGTCGGATGAGCGGGGCCGTAAGTGCGTTTCAGAGCTTGTAGAGGACGCTCCCGACCGGGTTTATCCGGTGGGAAGGCTCGATTTAAACTCCGAGGGACTTTTGCTCTTTACAAACGACGGGGAATTTGCAAACATTATGATGCACCCCGCCTATCAGGTGCCCAAATGCTACCGGGTAACCGTCCGGGAGCCGGTGTCGGACGAGCAGATGATCCGCCTCAGCGAAGGAGTGGAGATCGACGGTCGAATGACAAATCCCGCCGAGGTCAAAATCGTCACCGAGGAACAGGGGCGCACCGTCATGCTCATCACTATCACCGAAGGCCGCAACCGCCAGGTGCGCAAAATGTGCGGGGCAGTAAATTTAACAGTGGCGCGGCTCAAACGGATTTCGGTGGGGCCCATAAAGCTCGGAATGCTCAAACCCGGCGCCTGGCGGGAGCTTTCCAAGGACGAAGTGGATATGCTGCTGGAAACGGCGGGCCGCGTAGCACGCAAAACCATCAAAGGAGAGGAAAAACATGCTTCATTTAAGGCCGTTAAACGACGGAGATAATTTTCCGGAACTTCAGGGCGGGATGTACTATATCGCTTTGGACGGGACGGGTTTGCTGGGATACTGCAAATACCATAAGGATCACGACTGCGTCATCATCGAAGAACTCAAAGACGGAGGCAGCATGGATTTATTCGACGGGCTGCTGCGGGCAGTGTTCGCCTATGTGATGGAAGCAAACGTCAACCGGGCCAAGTTCTCGGAAAACATCGACAAAGAGACGCTCAAGGCCCTCATGGTTCCGGTGGACGGACAAAATTGCGTAAATTCACTAAAGGACTTTTTATATAATTGTAAGAAATGTAAAATGTCCTAAGAAATACCAAAAAAGATATTGTTATTTTTTTCACGTTGTAGTATAATACAATGGGTGAATTTGAGGATTATGGAAGAAGTCTCTTGGGACAGGCTCCATTTTCTTCAATTTCTGTATTCAAAGAAGGCTGGAACCGCCGTTTCGGCCGAGCAGATAGAAATGGGGGCAATATAATGAACTTACAAGCCAAGCTTAATAAGCTTGAGGAAATGAAAGCTGCTTGCAAAAAGGCGTCTCCTGCCCGCGAAAGAATGGAGGCTCTTTTTGACGAGAACACCTTCGTTGAGCTGGACTCCTTTGTGGCAAACGGCAGTGAAGGCGTCGGCGTTGTAACTGGTTACGGCATGGTGGAGGAAAGCGTTGTTTACGCCTTCTCCCAGGACGTCACCGTTATGGGCGGCGCGGTTTCCAGACTTCACGCCGAGAAAATCGCGAAAATCTATGAGCTGGCCGTCAAAAACGGTTCTCCTGTTGTGGCGATTTACGATTCCAATGGGGCGAAACTCTCCGAAGGCCCTGAGATTTTGGGCGCTTACGGCAAGATCCTTTCGACAGCAAACAACCTTTCCGGCGTCGTCCCCCAGATTTCTGTGGTGGCGGGAAGCTGTACCGGCATCAGCGCCATGATGGCGGCTTCCGCTGACATTGTGGTCATGGCTGAAGACGCGGCGCTTTACCTCTCCGATGCAAACGGCGACGTTTCCGCAGAGGCGGCCGCTAAAGTCGGCGCAGCTCACATCGTCGAAAAAGACGCAAAATCCGCCGTGCTGAGAGCGCGGGACATCGTTTCGATGCTTCCGCTCAACAACATCTCCATCGCGCCCATCGCCGAAGGAACGATGAATCCGAGTGCCGCTTCCATTGACGACAGCAAAGCGATGAACGAGATGGCTGAACTCATCTGCGATTTGGGTTCCGTTACCGAGCTCAGAGCGGATTACGGCAAAGCCGCATACACCGCTCTCGCTTCCATCGGCGGAAATACCGTGGGCCTTGTTGCCGCCAAAGGCAAGCTTGGCTCCAAATCCAGCGAAAAGATCGCCTCTTTTGTACGCTTCTGTGATTGCTTTAACTTGGCCGTCGTTTCTTTGGTGGACACCGAAGGCTACTGCTGCTGCAACGAGCTGAAAGCCCAGGGTGTCTCTGAAGCCGCGAAACTGGCCCACGCTTATGCGGACGCCACCACAGCAAAAGTCACCGTTTATGTTGGCAATGCCATCGGAGCAGCTGGCGTCGCTTTCGGCAGCGCCGATGTCCGTATCGCATGGCCCACGGCTGTGATTTCTGCGCTGGAACCCCACACCGCCGTTGAGTTCTTCTGGCACGACAAGCTGAAAGGCGCAGAGGATCTGGACAAGCGCCGCGACGAGCTGGCAGAAGAGTACATCGACACCATGGCAAGCCCCTATGAGGCGGCGAAAGCTTCCCTCATTGAAGACGTCGTCGCTCCGGCCGACACCAGAGACGCAATTATCACCGCTCTCGACATGCTGGCCAGCAAACGGGTCAACAAACTTCCCAAGAAACACTCCAACTAAGGAGTATATCGATAGAAACCGAAATTTTGAAAGAAAGGTTTTGTGAATCATGAGAAGATTTAATATAACTGTCAATGGAAAAGGTTACGACGTCGCTGTTGAGGAAGTTAACGGCGCGGCACCTGCTGCCGCAGCTCCTGTGGCTGCCCCTGCTGCCGCTCCCGCCGCTCCGGCCCCCGCAGCAGCACCCGCTGCTCCTGCACCTGCCGCTCCCGCAGGCGGAACCGACGTGAAGGCTCCCATGCCCGGCACCATCATGGACGTAAAAGTCAACGTAGGCGACACCGTCGAAAGAGGCCAGGTCGTCATCGTGCTGGAAGCAATGAAGATGGAAAACGACATTGTTGCTCCCGTAGCAGGTAAAATTGCCTCTATTACCGCTAAAAAAGGCGACTCCGTCAATGCCAACGACGCGCTGATCGTCATTGCATAACAGAAGGCTGGAATGCCGCAGCGGGCGGGAATTTCCGCTCGACAATTCAAATAAGGAGGACCAGAGATGGCTAAAGTAAAAGTTACAGAAACCGTCCTTCGAGACGCGCACCAGTCCCTGATTGCAACCAGAATGACCACGGATGAAATGCGTCCGATTTTGGGCGAAATGGATAAAGTAGGGTACTACTCTGCCGAGGTTTGGGGCGGCGCGACCTTTGACGCTTGCCTGCGCTTTTTGGACGAGGACCCCTGGGAGAGACTGCGCATTATCCGCAAGGAGATGCCCAACACCAAGCTGCAGATGCTCTTCCGCGGACAGAACATGCTGGGCTACCGCCACTACGCTGACGACGTTTTGGAGTATTTCGTCCAGAAATCTGTCGCCAACGGCATCGACATCATCCGTATTTTCGACGCATTGAACGATATCCGCAACCTGGATACTGCTATCAAGGCGGCGAAAAAAGAAGGCGCTCACGCTCAGGTGGCGATTTCCTACACCACCGGCGATATCTTCACCACCGATTATTATGTGAATTACGCCAAACAGATTGAATCCCAGGGCGCCGACTCCATCTGCATCAAGGATATGGCGGCTCTGCTGACTCCCTATAAGACTGCCGAGCTGACCAAAGCTTTGAAAGAAGCGGTTAAAATCCCGATTCAGCTCCACACTCATTATACCTCGGGTTTGGCTTCCATGTGCCTCTTAAAAGGTATTGAAAACGGCGCCGACATCATCGACACCGCTATGTCTCCGTTGGCGCTGGGCACTTCCCACGCTCCCACCGAGGCCATGGTCGCGGCATTGCAGGGCACCGAGTACGATACCGGCCTTGACCTGAAGCAGTTGACTGTTATTCGCGACTATTTTATGAAGCTCCGCAAAAAATACATCGATTCCGGCCTTCTGGATCCCAAGATGTTGGCTACCGATGCCAATGCCTTGATTTATCAGGTTCCTGGCGGGATGCTGTCGAACCTTCTGTCCCAGCTCAAACAGGCGGGCAAGGAAGACCAGCTGGAAGAGGTTATGAAGGAAGTTCCGAGAGTGCGCAAAGACGCTGGTTACCCCCCTCTGGTTACCCCCACCTCTCAGATCGTCGGAACCCAGGCTGTCTTTAACGTCATCACCGGCGAGCGGTATAAAATGGTCACCAAGGAATTTAAAGGCCTCGTCAAAGGCGAATACGGCAAGACCCCTGCCCCCATCTCCGACGAGTTCCGCAAGAAGATCATCGGTGACGAGGAACCCATCACCTGCCGCCCGGCGGATTTGCTGGCTCCTGAGTTGGATAAACTCCGCATGGAGTGCGCCGAGTGGGTCGAGCAGGACGAGGATGTTCTGAGCTATGCCCAGTTTGGCCAGGTCGCGCTGAAATTCTTTGAGAAACGCCGCAACAAGAAATATCATATTGACGGCGAACGCGCAGATTTCGAAAATCAGGTTCATCCGGTGTAATTAATTGCATTGAAACGCGAAAAGCGGCGGTTTATCCGCCGCTTTTTGTATTGCTGCAAAAAAGAAAAATATATTGACAAAACCTAACATATGGTTTATAATAATAACAATATAGAAAACGAAAGTTCTTTGCTAAGCTTGTTGCTGGAGGATTTTGTTTATGATGTCATTTGCCGTACCGCCACCCGCACCGCGGGGACGGACCATGCTGAAAGTTACCGGAATTTTGCTGATCGTATTTTGCGGTTTGGCAATCATTCCCCAACTGCTCAATATGCTAACTTTGCCTTTTGTCATTTCTGAGGGCGATTTTCAAAATCCAACTATAGTTGTTATGGTTGTAATCGTAGCTCTTTTTTATCTTACGGTGGATTTAGGACTCGCTGCAGGTATATTGGGACTTGTCGCTGCTGCCAAACCACAAAAAGGAAAAGCATGTTTTCGTTTTGGTATTGTGCTGATGGTATTGCCGTTCTTGCCCTTTATCGTCAGTCTGTATATTTGGAAATCGTCGGAAAGCCTTATGCTGATTTTATTGTCCGCACCGGTGTTAATTTTAGGTTTGCTTTACACCATCGGTGCCTATCAATATCAAAAGCACTATCAGGAATTTTTGCGAAGCCAGCAGAAAGAGATGGAATGAAATGAAGAATGAGACTAAGCCTACTGAAAATTTTGTCGAAAATCGGGCTATCCCGCCCGAACTACTAGGACCTATCCTTAAGGGAAGAAACACACTCAAGGTGGCGTCTGTCATTGTGATTATCTTCTACAGCATTGGCCTTTTTCTGTTTGGTTTAGCGGCCGTTTTGTTATTCTCTTTATGGGAGGAAGGGATTGGAAGTATCATTTTGATGCTTCTGTTGTGTGGACTGATTTGCGGTGTCGGTTTGGCAGCGGGTATCCTTGGAATACAGGCAGAACGCGAACCGAAAAAAGCAAAGGTGTGCCTCATTTTGGGAGGTATACTTCTGTTGTATTACGGCTTCTCTTTTTTATGGGGGATCTCTAACCTGATGTCTCAAAATGCTTTTTCTGTTTTAATTTTTGTTCCGTCACTCGGCCTTGCGGCTGCTTATTTTGATGGCGCCTACCGGTATGACAGGTACTATCGGGATTACTTGATGCAAATGCAGGATGATGAAATATTTTAGAGCTTTTTTCTGCCAGATATGAAAATAAAACCCATAAAATATAATTTATTATTGACAAATTATGTCTATACTATTTATAATATAAGAAAGCCGGAATATTTTTCAAACGGCAAATCGAATATTGAGGAGGACATTTTTATGACACCAAACGTAGCGCCAAAAGGAAAAATGATGCTCAAAGTAGTGGGAATTCTCTACATCATTTTTGCAGCTATCAGCATTATTACTGGACTCATTGCAATCCTGGGAGGCGGAATCGCGGCAACTGCCAGTGCGGGAGTAGGAGGTCTTGTCATCCTGGGCGGTATTGTGATTATCGTCGGCAGCATTCTGGGCCTTGTAGCCGGTATCCTCGGTGTGAAAAACTGCGATAAGCCCGAAAAAGCGCAGACCTGCTTTGTATTGGGGATTGTATTGATCGTGTTCGCTGCTCTGGATTTGATCGGCGCCATCAGCGGAAACAGCAGTATTTGGAGCGCTTTGGTAGGCTTGGTTCTTCCCATTCTTTATACAGTAGGAGCCTATCAGAACAAACAGTCTTAAGGTTTCACAAAGCAGTTAAAACTAAAGTTTATAACAGAACTTAACAACATGTCCTATAAAAAGCAGGCGGTTTGATAAAATCGCCTGCTTTTGTGCTTTTTTTGTGATTGTTCTCATATAAATACAGTTACCGGATGAGGCTGAAAACGGGGATTTGAGCAACAAACTTTCCCGTGTCCATCGATAAAAAGCGGCTGTCTTCCGGAATTACTGTGATGAGAGGTATCGGTCATGCAAAAAGCTCTGTTTCGATGGGAACTTATTGGCTTCCTGTTCGTTTTGGTTTTTGGCTCGATTTTACACTTTGTTTACGGCTGGTCGGGAAAAAATCCCTCTGTGGCGTTAATCGCCCCCATCAATGAGAGCACCTGGGAACATCTGAAACTGTTGCTTGTCCCCGGGCTGCTCTATGGAATTGTGGAATACTTCGCCATCGGACGAAAAATAGGCGGATTTGTGTTTACGAAATTTGTGGCGATGCTGCTGGGATTGCTGGCCATTGTGATTCTTTTTTACACCTATACTGGTATTGTCGGAACGAACTTTCTCTGGGCGGATATTGGAACGTTTATCATAGGATCCGCTATCGCGTTTGCTTTCACTGTGAAAAAAATGCCTCTGTCGTCCGATGCCCGCACCGATTTAATAGGGTTGTTTCTCTTTTTTGTCCTCATCGTCGCTTTCATTCTGTTTACCTTTTTTCCGCCTCAGCTGGAATTGTTTTTGGATCCCGTTACCCATACTTATGGCATATGATGGAAAAAGAGGCTAGAGGTGGGTAACTTTGTAAAATTCCCTTGCAGTTTCCCTCCTTTTATAATAAAATAGAATAGCTATATCACAAAGGAGGAACTTTCCTTGGTTTATGACAATATTCTGGAAGCTATCGGGCACACCCCGCTGATCCGGCTCAACCATCTGACCGGACCCGAGGACGCCCAAATTCTTGTGAAATACGAGGCAGTAAATATTGGCGGTTCCATCAAGACCCGCACCGCCTTCAACATGGTAAGTGAGGCGGAGAAGAAAGGGCTCATTGGCCCCGACACGCTGATTGTAGAGCCTACAAGCGGTAATCAGGGTATTGGAATCGCTCTGGTTGGGGCGGTGAGGGGATATCGCGTATGTATCATCATGCCGGATTCTGTCAGCGAAGAGCGGCGTAAATTGGTGACCCAATATGGCGCCGAGGTGGTGCTCATCCACGACGACGGAGATATAGGGGCCTGTATCGAAGAATGCATGAACACTGCCATGCGAATGGCCAAAGAGAATCCAAACGTTTTTATTCCCCAGCAGTTTACAAATCCCGATAATCCCGCGGTACACAGAAACCACACAGCGTTGGAAATTTTAGAGGACTTTTCCGGACCGATCGACGGATTTTGTTCCGGAGTCGGAACCGGCGGAACCATTTCCGGCATCGGAGAAACGCTGCAGCAGAGGTTTCCTTCCATCGAAATTTGGGCGGTAGAGCCGGAGAACGCGGCAATCCTGTCCGGCGGAAGCATCGGCACCCATTTGCAGATGGGCATTGGCGACGGCCTCATTCCCGAAAACTTAAACACTGGTATCTACAGTGAAGTCTGCATTATCACTGACGAAGAAGCCTTGGGCACCGCCAGAGAACTGGCCTCTAAAGAGGGGCTGATCTGCGGCATTTCCAGCGGTTCCAATGTGGCGGCCGCTTTAAAGTTGGCGCGGAAATTGGGGGCCGGCAAAACGGTGGTGACCATTCTGCCCGACACAGGAGAGCGGTATTTCAGCACTCCTCTTTTTGAAAAATAAGATTCGACCCGATGCAAATGCTTTTGCGTCGGGTCTTTCCAATATCGGTATTTTTTATTCATAACCACCATTTTTTCGGAGATACTAGGGGTAAATTCTGAAAAAAGGGGAATGAGCCATGAACAAACCCAAGTTTTTGAAAAGTAAAGGCTGTGAAAATACGGTAGAAGTCATCTGTTTCGACGGCAAAGACGCTATTATCTGCTGCGGAGAACCCATGGAAGAACTAACCCCCAACACCTCGGAGGGAGCAGCGGAAAAACACCTGCCGGTCATCGAAGTAAACGGAAATACCGTCACCGTCAAGGTGGGAAGCGTTTTTCACCCCATGACCGAGGAACACAGCATCACCTGGGTTTACCTTGAGACCAAGGAAGGGTGCCAGAGGAAAAATCTCCACCATACCGGTGATCCGGCAGCGATTTTTGCCCTCACTGAGAGTGACGAACCGGTGGCCGCCTACGCATACTGTAACCTCCACGGATTCTGGAAAACGGATTATCGGGGGTAGGGGATATGGGAACTTTTTATGAGAACAATCCGGAGTTGCGGGAGTATTTCGAATCGCTCCCCATTGCGGTAAAAAATCGGATTCTTGAGGCCCGTATCCCGATTTATACGGTGGAACAGCTGCAAAAAGCTGCTGAGTCCATCCAGTCGTCGTCCAAAGAAAATCAGTATTTTTAATAAAATCCGCTTGAAACGGCATCCGCCGATTTCAGGCGGATTTATTCGATTGTGGTTGAAGAAGCAATTGATTTTATAGTATAATAGCCTCACGGTGTGAACCAAAGCCTTGCAAAGCAAGCCTTTGGACGCCTGAGAGAACATTTTATCATAATTTGGGGCTATCGCCCCTGCGGCTGCGCCGTTCATTGTACTTTGCAGAATGAAATTATGGTATAATAAATTAAAATAATAAAATGGAGCGATTGAATTGAAAAAAATCATTAAAATTTTGCTTCCTCTTGTCATGATCTGTGCGCAGCTTGCCTCTTGTTCCAATTCGGAAGAAGTGTTGCGGGGAGTCAGCATGGGGATGACGTCCTCCCAGGTGTACGCGGTAGAAGGTAAACGGGAGGAGAAGGGCAAAGCAGTTGCCGCTTACAATGCTCGGCTTTATTTTGACGTGACGGTTTTCAATCTGCCGTGCCAATATATTACTTACTTTTTTGGCGTGGAAGACGCTCTCAACAAAATTTACTGCGTATTCGACGACGCCACCGGAGAAAACTATGACAGTTTAGTGGAAGTCCTGACCGAGAAGTACGGGGAAAGAGAAGAATTGCCCGACCCTTTTGGAAGTTTCTGCCAGTGGAGGACGGAGGACCTGCTTGTACAGCTGACATATATGCACGGTAGGGAGAACATCGGTGACAAGCTCACACTTACCTATTCTTTCCCCGAAGAAGCCGGTTTTTCCCAGGAATAACACCTCGAAAAATAGGAAGCAGCCGCCGGGGAAATATCCGGCGGCTGTTTTTATCGAAGGCCCGCTACAAAATCCTGCATTTCTTCAAAAGAGCCGATGTCTTCTCGGATGATTTTTTGCTGGATTTCCCGGGGAAGGGAGTGGAAATATTCGTAGCTGGTCAAATCCTGATCCAACAGGTCGGTCAGGCAGAGATGCTGATCCAAAGTACCTCTCATTGTATTTCCTTTCTTCTGACTGGAACTGAATTTGCGTTTCAATAAGGAGCGCAGCTCCGTTATTCAACGTTTTCGGCGGGAGACTCTGCTCCCGCCGAAAAAATCAAGTGAAACCCGCCGCCTTTAGAGGTGGGGGACATCTTGATTTAGTTATAACGCAAACTTAGTGTCTGCAAAAAAGAACGCTATCCTCTCGTTTGTTTCAGGAAATATCTGCCGCAATAAAAGAACAAGACAAAAAACGAAAAACCGGAACAGGAAGCCCTGCTCCGGTTTTGTCTTTAAAATCTTCTGGCGCGGCGTTTTCTGCGGCGTTTGCGCTTGTTGTACATAACGGTGTAGGCGATATACAGAGCGATCAAGATAATAATGATGACCACTGCCAGCTTGAACCAGATAGAGGTGAAGACTTTTTTGATGCAGTCGAGAATAAAGAGCCAAATGCTTCTGTCCAGGTCTTCGCCCGCCACCAGATTTACGGTTGCCAGTGTTTCGTCGGCGAGTTTTACTTCCATGGAGCCCAGGACATCGCCTTTTTTGACCGGCGCGTCAACGCTTTCTTCCAAGGTTTTGATTTTTTGCAGGGAAGAGATGTCAATGTCCTTTCGGAGAAGCTTCTGAATTTCCTTTTCCGGAAAAACCTGCACTACGTCTTTATCTTTAGCCAGGCGGACCTTGACTTCACCTTCCGGGCTGGTGGGTTTGACCACCGGTTGGATGGACCACTTATCGAAGGCCCACTGGTAGAGCTGTTTTGCGTCTATGAAGGAGAGATTGTCCGAAATGGTATCGCCGTTGTCGTAATACATAGGGGCGCCCATGGTGACCAAAATATAGGTGTAAGCATCCTGGGAGGCCATGGACACCAGGTTTCGGCCGCTTTCGTCGGTGGTGCCGGTTTTGATGCCTTTGATGGGGGCGTAATAGTATTTGCCCGCCCGGCGTTCGTCCATCATGGTGTTGGTGTGGTAGATGGTGCGCTCCGAAGAGTGCTTGTTGGTGGCGGGCATGACATAGCTGTTGGAGCAGGCGATTTCCTTGAAGATGGGCAGATTGTCCAGCGCGTATTTCGTGATTTTATACATATCCGCTGCCGTGGTGTATTGGTTGTCATCGTGGAGACCGTGGGGATTTGTAAAATTCGTATTGGTACAGCCCAGCGCCTTCGCTTTCTCATTCATCATCTGGACGAAGTTGTCAATGCTGCCGCCGCCCACATAGTCGGCGATGATGCTGGCGCCTTCACAGGCGGAGCGGAGCATCAAAGCGTAGAGCAGGTCGATCATCCGGATTTCCTCTCCGTGGCGGATGTCGGCGTTGGAGACGTTAAGCTGAAACAGGTCGTCGAAAATATAGCTGGGGGCCGTCACCACTGTTTCCAGATCGGAACAGTTTTCGATGGCGATGATTGCCGTCATGATTTTCGTCAGCGAAGCGGGGTACATCTTTTTATCGGCGTTTTTTTGGTAGAGAACGGTGCCGGAGTCGTAACTGACGAGATAGACCGCCTCGCTGTTGACCTCAAAGCCCAAGTCCGGGGAAGAGGGCGAAGTATTCTGATCGCTGGAAGCGGAAGTGTCGATTCCCGGATCAGGGCTGGGTTCAGCAAAAACGCTGGATGCAAAAGAACACGCAAACACCACTGCAGCGGTGAGTAAAGCGGCTAATTTCTTCATAGACGGACCTCCTGTTGCTTTTCACATATCTTTATCATGGATGTATCATCTCTGTCATATTCATCTGTTATAATATCTACAGTGCCATACGTCGTAGGTGCATGGATGATTATCACCATAACCAAAACCCTTCGCAAAGGGGTTTTGGTTTCATCTGCGCAGAATTATCTACTTATAATATACCATAAAAGCAACAAAACGCAAAGCATAAATTTTCATTTTCCTTATATAGAACGCATATGTGCTGGGAAAAACTGCATTTGCAAAAAGCTCTTGTCTTTTCCTATAAATTATGCTAGAATATATAAGCATTAATTGAATAATGAAACAGGAGCGTGCCATTGGACATACGGATAAGCGGGTCCTGCGCGATGAAGCACCGTGAACCATGTCAGGCGGGGAACCGAGCAGCATTAAGCGGACCGTTTTATGTGCCGCAGCAAAGCCTTCTTTTCCGTATGTCCAACCGCACGGTCCGGGTGATACCTCCGGCCTGAAGCTGGGGGTATTTTTTCAAAATGACAACATGCTAGGGGAGGGGAAACCATGTATCTTGCGCTTTATCGAAAGTGGCGGCCGCAGGTCTTTTCCGACGTGGTGAGCCAGGAGCATATTACGACGACGCTGCAAAACCAGGTGCGGCTTCAAAAGACTTCCCACGCCTATCTGTTTACCGGCCCTCGGGGCACCGGCAAGACAACCTGCTCCAAAATCCTCGCCAAAGCAGTCAACTGCCTTCACCCTGTAGACGGCAACCCCTGTCTGGAGTGTGAAATTTGTAAAGGCATCGAGGACGGCTCTATCTTAGACGTAGTGGAGATGGATGCCGCCAGCAACAACGGCGTCGACGATATCCGCGACCTGCGAAACGAAGCGAATTTTTCCCCTGCCATCTGCAAATACCGGGTCTACATCATCGACGAGGTGCACATGCTCAGCGTCAGCGCTTTCAACGCCCTGTTAAAAATCATGGAGGAGCCGCCTCCACATATTTTGTTTATTTTAGCGACAACTGAGGTACACAAGGTGCCGCAGACCATTGTCTCCCGCTGCCAGCAATACGATTTCAGGCGCATTCGTCCTCAGGACATCGCCGACCGGATGCTGAAAATCGCCGGACAGGAGACTTTTACCCTCACTGAAGACGCCGCCATGCTGATTGCGCGGCTTTCCGACGGCGGTATGCGGGACGCGTTATCCCTTCTTGACCAGTGCGTGGCCTTCTCCCAGACGGTGGATCTTGAGACCGTTACGTCTACGGCGGGAATCGCCGGGTCGGAGCACCTTTTTGCCCTCTCCGGCGCCATTGTCAAAAAAGACACGGCGGAGTGTATTCGGCTCGTCAACGAGCTTTACGACAACGCCAAAGGCATCGAGCGGCTCATTTCAGAGTTGATTTCCCATTTCAGAAATGTTATGATAGTCAAGTCGGTGGCGAATCCCGATGAACTAGTGGTTTGCCTGCCCGACGAGATGGAACGGTTCAGAGAGCTTGCCAAAGCGCTTCCCTTAGGGGATATCCTGCGGATTCTTTCCACCTTGCAGCAGTGCATTGATCACCTGTCGAAAAGCGGCAACAAAAAGGTGGAGATGGAAATGACCATGATCCGCCTGTGCAGCGCCGAGGAGGCAGATGCTCCGACGGTTTCCGGCAACAGCGATCTGGCCCTCCGGGTCAGCCGTTTGGAGCAAGCGCTCGCTCAGGGAACGGTCACGGCTGCTCCCAAAGAGCCGGTGAAAAGGTCCTCTGTCCGGAAAGAACAAACGGCACCTGCTCCGGTTCCTGCTTCGTCGGCACCGGCGGTTGTCTCCACTGGAGAGGTAGGACCGGTAGGCCCTATGCCGGGCTGGGATGATCTTTTACGGGAGCTGTCCCATACGGAACCGCCCCTTTACGTCATGCTTAAGGACGCCAAGGCCTTCGTCGGAGGGAATGTGGTTACCATCGATTCTCCAAACCCCATGCTCAAAAGTCTTTTGATGACCGACAACATCGGCGCCAAGCTGGCGGATGAGGTGGAAAGGGTTCTCGGCAGGCGGCATCGTCTGCGGATTGCCAAAGTGGAGCGTCCGGCGGAACAAAACACCTCCGATGCGCTCAATGATATTATCAAAAAGGCGGAAAGCCAGGAAATAGAGGTCCACGTCAAGGAATAACCGGCGGGGCCCAACAGAAAGGATGTTATCGACAAGATGAAAGCAAGATTGCCCGAAGGGTTCGGCGGAAAAGCCCAGAATATGAACAGCATGATCAAACAGGCCCAAAAAATGCAGGAAGAGATGGAAAAGGCCCAGGAAGAGATCAAAGCGAAGGAATATACTACCACTGTGGGCGGCGGCGCCGTCGAAATTATGATGACCGGCGACAAGGTGCTCAAATCCATCAAGCTGAAGCCTGAGATTGTCGATCCCGAGGATATCGAGATGCTGGAAGACCTGATCGTCAGCGGCGTCAACGAAGTGCTCCGCACCGTTGAAGCCGAGACCGAACAGAAAATGAACGAGATTTCCGGCGGAATCAACATCCCCGGCCTGCTCTAAGCCATGAGCGGGCTTCCTCTGCCGCTTCGAAAGTTGACGGAGCACTTTGCCTCCCTGCCGGGCATCGGCAAAAAAACGGCCCAGCGGCTGGCTTTTTATCTCCTGGATATGCCGGAGGAGCAGGCCAAAAGCTTTGCCGATTCGATTCTGGAGGCCAAAAAAGCCATCCACAACTGCAAGGTGTGCCAGAATTTTACCGACAAGGAAATCTGCGATATCTGCGCTTCTCCCGACCGCACCGATAAAATCATCTGCGTGGTGGAGGATCCGAAAGATGTGCAGGCTTTCGAGCGATTACAGGAATACAAAGGGCAGTACCATGTGCTTCACGGGCTCATCTCGCCGCTGGACGGCATCGGGCCAGAGCACATCAAAATAAAAGAGCTGCTCCAAAGGCTCCAGACCACCGAAGTCGACGAGGTCATCATGGCCACCAATCCCACCATCGAGGGAGAGGCCACCGCCATGTACATTTCGCGGCTTCTAAAACCATTAAGCATCAAGGTCACGAGGCTCGCTTTCGGCATCCCCGTGGGAGGAGAGCTGGAGTACGCCGACAACGTGACTTTAAACAAGGCGCTGGAAAATCGTATGACCATGTGAGATACGGGCAATACTCCATAAGAAAGGATGGTGAACCAAAGTGGCTGCTGGAAAAATCATTACCGTAAACCGGAAGGCACGGCACGAGTACTTTGTGCTGGAAACCTTTGAGGCCGGGATCGAACTGGTGGGCACTGAGGTGAAGTCCATCCGCCAGGGCGGCGTCAATTTGAAGGACAGCTGGTGCGGCGTCGATGACGGGGAACTCTACATCAAAGGGATGCATGTGAGCCCCTACGATAAGGGGAACATCTTCAACAAAGACCCCTTTCGCGTCCGCAAACTCCTGATGCACAAGCGGGAAATCATGCGGCTGTACGGAAAGATCAAGCAGGACGGCCTGACACTGATTCCGTTGTCTTTATATTTTAAAAACAGCAACGTCAAGGTGGAACTGGGCCTCTGCAAGGGAAAACAGCTCCACGATAAGCGGGACGACATGGCCAGACGGGATGCCAAAAGGGAAATGGACCGGGCCATGAAGCAGCGCCTGAAAGGTTGATCAGCGGCAAATAGGGTGGAATAATATGTTTGTACAAGACATCGATCTTCATGTGGACTATGAGTCCATGGGGCTCAAGCCCCCGGAGAAAGAGCCGGAATTTACCGGGTATATCCTCAAAAATTACGATGAATACTGCAAAGGACGGAAACGTCCAGCGGTAATTATCTGTCCCGGCGGCGGATATATGTATTGTTCGGAACGGGAGGCAACTCCTATCGCGATGGAATACTTGGCTGGCGGCATCAATGCCTTTATCCTCCGGTATAGCTGCAAACCGGCTGTTTTTCCCACCGCGCTGGTACAGTTGGCGACAGCGATGAAATTGGTGCGGGAGCATGCAAAGGAGTGGAATATCGACTCTGAGAAAATCATCGTGGTCGGATTTTCTGCCGGCGGACATTTAGCGGCTTCGTTGGGAGTTTTCTGGAACAGCGCCTTGCTTCAAGAGCTCGGATTTGCAGGCGATTCCCACCGTCCAAACGGCATGATCCTCTCCTATCCGGTAATATCCGCCGTTTCCTATCCCAATACATTGACGTTCCAAAACCTGTTCGGCAAGGAAAAGCCTTC
This sequence comes from uncultured Eubacteriales bacterium, assembly GCA_902493155.1. GTDB lineage: Bacteria > Bacillota > Clostridia > Oscillospirales > Ruminococcaceae > Fumia. The sequence goes on along the minus strand of CABUOE010000013.1, from coordinate 1,973 downwards.
TGAGGAGCAGCTTCAATCGGTCAGTCTGGAACGACACGTTACTTCCGATACACCGCCCGCCTTTTTGTGGCATACGGCAACCGATGAAGGGGTGCCTCCTCAAAACAGTCTGATGTTTGCCTTGGCTATGCTCGCACATCGCCGTCCGTTGGAACTGCACCTTTATCCCACTGGCCCGCACGGCCTGAGCCTTGCCAATGAACTGGTCAATGATGCGGAAAATGTCAATTTGAAAACGGCAACTTGGATAAAGTTTGCCATTGACTGGATTAAAAAATTATGAGCATACCATACCGGTTTTGGCCGGGGACAGGAGAGTATTTGCATCATGTTTATCAAAGAACTGCACTTGAATGTGGACTATGAAAAACGAGGCCTGGCACCTCCGGAGAAAGAACCGGTATTTACCGGGTATATTCTCAAAAACTATGACGAATACTGTAAAGGCCGTAAACGTCCGGCAGTTATTATTTGTCCTGGCGGCGGTTATGCTTATACGTCTGACCGGGAGGCAACTCCTATGGCAACGGAGTTTCTGGCGGCGGGATGTCTGCTTTTGTCCTGCGATACAGCTGCGCGCCGTCGAGATTTCCCACTGCACTGATCGAACTGGCCACAGCGGTGAAGATGGTTCGGGAACACGCGGAGGAATGGAACATCGACCCCAATAGGATCATCGTTCAGGGCGGTTCCGCCGGAGGACATCTGGCGGCGTCTTTGGGGGTTTTCTGGGATCACGATGTTCTCCGTTCTCGGGGATTTCAGGGGAAGGAGCACAAACCGAACGCGCTCATTTTGGCCTATCCAGTTATATCCGGAACTTCTCATCCTCATGTGGATTCCTTTAAAAATCTGCTTGGGGACGATTTGACCGGCGAGATGCTGGAATTTTTGTCTCTGGAGAAGCGTGTTTCCAAGAATACACCTCCTTCTTTTATCTGGCATACTTTAGAAGACGAATGCGTGCCCTGCCAAAATTCCATGGCGTTTGCCGATGCGCTGTTGGAACATCACATTCCTTTGGAACTGCATATTTTTCCCGAGGGGTCACACTCTCTGGTCAACGGCAACGAAATCGCCAACGTGCCGGAGCGCATCCGGCCCAAAGTCCGCGCCTGGATTCCCATGGTGATGGATTGGATCAAAAAACTGAAATAAATTCCGCGGCTTAACGCCGCGCCCTTATGGGGGCGTAAAGGTTTCGACGGGGATTTAGAAGTTCAGTAAGCGGGTAGAGCGGGCGAAAGCTCTTTAATCGTCGCACCTAAATATAAACGCTAATTCTAACAACAGAACTTTAGCTTACGCTGCTTAATTTTAAGCGGCTGGCCCGTTAGGAAAACACCGCACTTCCTTTCCGGCCTCTAATTTAGCGGTCAACGTCACGGGAGAGTTTCCCGGCTTCCATGACGTACTAGGGAATACCTTCCGGCAGAGCCTGTTTATCGGCGTTGCGGGAAGGGAACCTCAGTAGATAAACTGCACCCGGAGAAAGCTGAATGGAAAGATTTTCGGACGCGGGTTCGACTCCCGCCGCCTCCACCAAAACAATATAATCCGAACCTTGTACCGATTGGTCATGGGTTCGGATTTATTGTTTTTATAGAAGAAGTTGAAGACTGGTAATAAAGAAACCGGGAGGACTGCCGATCAGGGCAATCCTCCCGGTTTCTTTATGTAGATGCACTGTCTGAAATCTCCTTCTTTGCTTTCCATTCGGCAAATGCCTTTTTGCCACCTTCGCTTTCGTAGTACTTCTGAATTACCGGAAGCAGACTCTGTGCCAGCGATTCAAAGACGTATTCCGGAATTTCGGCTGCATCCATGCTGTTTTGAATATTCGCTTTTTCTGCGTTCACGTAGTACCTCCTTTATCGCTTCTGTAGAACATTTAGGCGCATTCGGGGACGATCATAAGAAAAGATATTCCCCCGTGTTTTCTCGGCGCTTGTGGGGCGGAAAACACCTTGTTT
>CABUOE010000012.1 GCA_902493155.1 uncultured Eubacteriales bacterium | reverse complement strand
ATGACGGCATCGACCTGGCAAAATTAAACTACCGGGAAATGCGGCTGCTGCGAAAGGATTTGCAGCTTATCTTCCAAGACCCGTATTCCTCCCTGAATCCCCGGATGACGGTGGGACAGATTATCGGAGAAGGACTTTTGGCCCATCGATTTTACAAAAAGGACGATAACCGGATGCAGAACTACGTGATGAAGGTCATGGAGGAATGCGGCCTGGCCCCCTACATGCTCCACCGGTACCCTCACCAGTTTTCGGGCGGGCAGCGGCAGCGCATCGGCATCGCCCGGTCGCTGGCGTTAAACCCTAAATTTGTCGTCTGCGATGAGGCGGTCTCAGCGTTGGACGTTTCCATCCAGTCCCAGGTCATCAATCTGTTGCTGGACTTAAAGGAAAAGGAGCATCTCACTTACCTTTTTATCTCCCATGATTTGAGCGTCGTCAAGTATATCAGCGACCGCATCGGCGTCATGTACCTGGGCGTCATTGTCGAGCTGGCCCCGGCGGCTAACATCTTCGCCCATCCACGGCATCCTTACACCGAGGCGCTGCTGTCGGCTATTCCCACCACCGACCAGGGGGAGAAAAAGGAGACGATCTTGTTAACGGGGGATATCCCCAGCCCGGTGAAGCCCCCGAAAGGCTGCAAATTTCACACTCGCTGTCCCTATGCCACTGAGATTTGCAAGGAGGCGACGCCGTCCCTGTTAGAAGTCTCCCCGGGGCATTTTGTGGCTTGCCACCATCGGAGCGATCCCGACGTCCTCGCAATGTCCCGAAAGGTGTCCGTACCAAATTAAGGAAAATCCCATCGAAAGGAAGAAAAGCAGATGTTTAAAAGGCGCGTCGACCGTGTACTCAACACCTCCAAAAGCGAAGCCGACTTCCGCCGCCGCACCGCAGGGGAACATCTCGAAAAAGGGGATCTGCCTGCGATGATTATCGCGGCGCTCATCACCTTTCTGCCGGTTCTGCTTTTGATATTGGGGGTATTTGCCCTCATCATCTGGCTGTTTTTCTTTCGTTAGATGCCTTTTTCACAATAACAAATAAAGCCGAAGCGAACATCCGCTTCGGCTATTATTCTGCAATTGATTTTGCTATTTACTTTAATTGTGCGAATTTCAAACTGTTTTATCACGGACCTTTTTTAAGATTTACATTCTAACCATTCTTCTGATAGCCACTGGGATATCGGACAACCGACGCGGTCATCTGTTTCTTTCCCCGTGACTGTTTACCCGTTCCAGTTGACTTACAATGGAACTTTGAGGCATTCCTCGGAATAAAATGTAACATTCTGTGTTTCCGTAACTCAAGGGAACCAATTTTAGTTTTCGCATTCGTTCGGTAGGATAAACCAAAGCCATTCTTTTCTGCATTTGTATCACCCGGCATTTCTTTTTGTAACAAAGAACCCGTTTTCAGTGTTATGGTACAGACACTTTGAATGGAATTTTGGTTCACTCATAATTAGTACATTGGATTCACCATTTTCTCATTTTTATCGAAAAACTCTGTTTGTTTCTCAGAGTCAATGATGTTTATAATACATCAAATAGAAAATAATCAATGGAATATCGTCAATCAAAAGTCCGGCAAAACTGCCGTTAAGCTTGAATGTGGATTCATACAAGTTTTCCATTTTGCAATTCTGCTCCCAGGCAAGTATCAAAACGAATCTCACGCATTCTTTCAAATATCACTTACAATACCTAAAAAACTGGTCTCTTCGCATGATTTGTTTTTCTCGCCTTTAGCAGGTACATTTTGTACTTTTGTAATCGAATCAACTTATTCGAAGGGGACTGTTTTTGATTTACGCGTTTTCACCATTGACCCTGACGAAACAATTCTCTTCACTTTTCATCGGAATCACCTTCTTTACTGATTTGTCGTTTGATTATCTTCTATGGCTATAGTATAGCAAGATAATTGTAAGTTGTCAATAGTTTTTTTATCAAATGTGGAAAATTTTTATATTTAACATATAAAAATCTATCATACAATTTCTTTAAAAAAAGATTCCACTATTTACAAATTACACTTGACTTTGACATTCCTTGACGGTACAATGAAAACAATAGCCAAAAATTAAAATTATGACGAAAAAAGAATTTTGGAGGGCATTATGGCTGATAGATTTGATGAGGCGAACCTCTATACTTTGGTGGATGAAGAAGGCGTAGAACAGACCTTTGAAATGCTGGACGCAATGGAAGTGGACGACAAACGGTATTTCGCGCTGATGCCGGTTTACGACGATCCTCAGGAGCAGCTGGACGCGGACGGAGAACTTGTCATTCTCACTTCCGAGATGGTAAACGGTGAAGAGATGATGGCGTCTATTGACGACGATGACGAATACGAGCGGATCGGCAACATGTTTATCGACCGCCTCAATGCGATTTTTGACGACGAATACGAGGACGAAATCGAAGACCCCGACGTGGAAGAATAAACCATTGCCTTTTTGAACGAAAAACCTTGATTTTTTGAGGACACTTTGGTATACTAATGGCAGACAAAGCTTTCTGCCTTGTTCGAGTATGTTACAGCATTTTATAAATCCAACACTTATAATAAGGGAATTCTGCTCCTGCCGCGGACTGCAGACCTCCCGGCCGGATATTTTTGGTTCGGTTGGACGAAGGGAGCGCGATGCGTCGGGGGGAATACCCACCTGCTGAAAAGCGGGTTTATGTTGCTGTGCGACGGCAAGGTGGAGTGTTTTAACATCAACCTGCTTCAAAACAGGTGAAGTCCCCCGCTTTTACAGGCGGGGGATGTTTTTTTGCGGACAAGCCCTTGCTGGGGCGCCACTAAGGCAATATCCTGTTAAACAGAAGGAAAGGGGAAACACGATGGAAGATTGGCTGATGCGGCAGAGGCTTCTGATCGGAGACAAAGCCTGCCAGAAATTGGAGCAAAGTACCGTGGCGGTCATCGGTTTGGGCGGCGTGGGCGGTGCCTGCGTGGAGGCGCTTTGCCGCTGCGGGGTGGGCAACTTGGTGCTGGTTGATCACGATACCGTGGACCTGACGAACCTAAACCGGCAGCTCATCGCCACCCGAAGTACAGTAGGGCTCACGAAAACCGAGGCCTGTCGGCGGCGGGTACTGGACATCAATCCGTCCTGCAATGTCGTCCCCCTCAATCTGTTTTACGGGGAGGATACCTGGGAACAGGTATTTTCCCATAAGCCGGATTATGTTATCGACTGCATCGATACGGTGACGGCAAAGCTCCACCTGGCTGTGACCTGCAAAGAACAGGAGGTGCCGCTGCTGATCTGCCTCGGTACCGGCAATCGCCTCGATCCTTCCCGCTTTCGCATCGGGGACATCGGGGAGACGGCGAAATCAGGCGGAGGGTGCGGCCTTGCACGGGTCATGCGCCGGGAATTGAGAAAGCGCGGCATCACCCGGCAGCAGGTTTTGTATTCGACGGAACCGGCCGCGAAAACGGTCATTTCCGACGGCGAAAGCGGCCGCAACGCGCCGGGGAGCATTTCTTTCTGTCCGCCTGTGGCAGGCTATTTGCTGGCGGGGAGAGCTGTGCGAGACTTGCTGCAAATTTCAGAAAAATAAAAGTGCTTTTTGCAGAAAATTCGACAATATCTTTGGTTGATTAGCAGTATATTGAAGCAATAGCAGAACTGGGCGGGGAAAGAGTTTCCGGCTTGACGATAATTTAAAGATGGTTCGGATGCCTGTGAGCGACGGTTCCTCACCGAAAGAATAGCGTGTGATGAAATGTAATAAGGAAAAAAGCGGTGCAAGGATTTGCGCCGCTTTTTCCTGTCTTCGGGATATAATATTCTTTTCGGCACAAAATAAAAGTATATGTTAAAGATGCTGAAAATTAAAATTTGCAGCAGGCAGGGAGGGAAGAGGATGAAAAAAGGAAAGGGATACTTTTATTTTCTGGGCGCGGTGGCCGGTGTACTCAACGGGCTCTTTGGCTCAGGCGGGGGAACGGTGGTGGTTCCCATGCTGCAGGGGGCGGACATCGAGTCCAAAAAGTGTCACGCCACATCCATCGCCATCATTCTGCCCCTCAGCTTTTTCAGCGCCCTGTTTTTGATGAACGGGCTGGATTTTAGCTGGGGTACCGCTTTTTCTTATCTTCCTCTGGGCATCGTGGGGGCAGTCATCGGCGCTTTTTTGCTGAAAAAAATCCCAAACGGATTGCTGCGGAGAATTTTCGGCGGTATCATCATCTTTTCTGCTGTGCGGCTGTGGATGAAATAAAGATTGAGAAAGGGGGCGGGCTGTTGGACTGGATTATGATTGCGGTGGTGTCGCTGCTGTCAGGGATTACGGCGTCGATGGGACTGGGGGGCGGATTTGTCCTGCTCATCTATCTGACGGCTTTCGCGGGGATGCCGCAGATGGAGGCACAGTGGGTGAACCTCATCTTTTTCCTGCCCATCGGTGCTCTTTCCCTTTGGTTTCACAAAAAAAACGACCTGATCGTAAAAGAGGCGATTCTGCCGTCGGTGGTCACCGGGATTGCCGGAGTGGCCGCTGGGGTGGCGGCGGCAAAATTTTTAGGGAACGAGCGCCTGACAAAAATCTTCGCGGTGTTTTTGTTGTTTATCGGTTTGAAGGAGTTGTTTTTCCGGGAAAAGAAAGAAGAGGCCCCCTTAAAGACCGAGGAGCTGCTGCCCGTCCCCCATTTGCTCCGCGCCCACACGAAAAACAAAAAGGGAATCTGAATAGCTGCTCTTGACGGCGCCTTTGCAAGGGACTATAATGATTTCCAAGGTTTCCATAAAGAAAAAGGCTCGGAAGCTGTGCTTCCAAGCCTTTTTTGCTAACAATCTGACTGCAAAGGTGTGATCTTTTCGTATCCCAGCAGCTTGCTGACGGGGAAAAAGAGGGGAGATGCAATCTTTTTGTTGTACTCCTCTGCCAAGTCGTTGTACCGGTTGATAGCGGAATCCAGATTCTGCTCGCTGTTGACCACCCGAAGCTGAATTTCCTGATATCGGGTATCCTGAATGTTGAAGGTGCTCAGCGTGCTTTGGATCGCTTCTGCATCAATCGCTGTATTTTCCGCTGCCGAGTTGTCAGCGGCAGCCGTATAGGAAACGGCATCGGCGTTTTTCCGGGTGTATTCCGTATAGTAGTCCAGCAGAACGTTGTCTGCTTCCCGGCAGGCGGTTTGCGCGGTTTGAATCCGGCCGGTAGCCAGTTCCATCTGCTTTTCCAGGTTGCTCAGTTGAAAATAATGGTCGGCGGATAAAATTCCGTAAACCGTCACGACACAGACAGCGAGGACAAATAGTATCGCGCGTTTCTTCAAGGCATTACCTCCATCCCGCGTAATGAGGGATTCTTCTACGCATTTGGAAATTATATTACAAATTATCTGAAAAATCAAGAAAATTGGCATTACATATTGGTTACATTTGTTGTTACCTTTTTGGTTCACGGTCAGATAGGAGATTTTCATGAACAATACATTTTATTCCGCTGGAATGACGTTACCACATTCTTTCCGGATGAAGCAGCTTCAGAAACTGAAAACAATGCTGCTGGAATACGAGGAGGAGCTTTATGAGGCGCTGTACGCCGATCTGGGAAAATCCCGGTTTGAAAGCTGGGAGACCGAGATCGGGCCGGTGCTTCAGGAAATCTCCTACGCCCAAAGGCATCTGAAAAGCTGGATGAAGCCCCGGCGGGCCAAAACGTCGATTCTCCATTTTCCGTCCAGCGGCAAAATGATCCCGGAACCCTATGGGACGGTGCTCATCCTCTCTCCATGGAATTATCCGGTCCAACTGACGCTCATGCCTTTGGCGGCCGCCATTGCGGCGGGGAACTGTGCCGTACTCTCCCTGCCTACCGCCAGCATGCACACCTCAAGGGTGCTGGAAAAGCTCTTGGCCGACGCCTTCGCCGAAGAGCATGTCCGCACCTATTTGGGGGATATCCCAACCAACACCGAGCTGCTCAAAGAGCCTTTTGACTACATCTTTTTTACCGGCAGCCCCCGGGTGGGCAAAATCGTCATGGAAGCGGCGGCAAAGAACCTGACGCCGGTTACGCTGGAACTGGGCGGCAAAAGCCCCTGTATCGTCGACCGGACGGCGGACATCCAACTGGCGGCCCGACGCATCGTCTGGGGAAAAAGCCTTAACAGCGGGCAGACCTGCGTGGCCCCTGATTATATCTTAGCGGAGCAGTCTGTCAAAGGGCGGCTTTGCACAGCGCTGGCAGAAGAATACCAAAAGCTTTACGGAAACGACCCGATAAATAATCCGGATTACCCGAAAATCATCAACGGACAGCACTTTGAGCGGCTTGTTTCGCTGCTGGAAGGGCAGAAGATTATAAGCGGCGGGCGGTATGACCGGGAATCACGGAAAATGGAACTGACGGTTCTCGATTCACCGGATGTCCATGCGCCAGTCATGGAAGAGGAAATTTTCGGGCCGATTCTGCCGGTTCTTTCCTATGAAACGCTGGATGAAGTAAAGCGATTCGTCAACAGCCGTCCAAAGCCCCTGGCCCTTTATCTGTTTACCCGTTCGGAGGAGACGGAGCGGCGGGTCATGGAGGAAATCCCCTTTGGCGGCGGGTGCGTCAATGACACCGTCGTCCATCTAGTGAACCACAGCCTGCCTTTCGGCGGAGTGGGAAACAGCGGCATGGGGCGGTATCACGGGAAGTTCGGGTTCGACACCTTCACCCACTACAAAGGGGTGCTGAAAAAAGGAAATTGGCTGGATTTGCCGGTCCGTTATCCGCCCTACGGAGAAAAACTGGGGCTACTGAAGAAAATGATGAAATGAAAAATCGTCCTGCCTTTTAAGGCAGGACGATTTTTGTTCCGAAATCATGGATTTGACGCATGGCAAAATGGCTCGTTTACTATAACAAAAGGTCCTCCATGTCTATACAGCACTGGACGCCGATCAAAAGTCCTGTTTTAAATCCATCGGTATACCGACAAAGTACTTCGTCGGTATTGAGCAGCCCCCAGGCACTTTGAAGCTCGAGAAAAAGCATTTTTTCCTTGCCTGTGAGCAGTTCGGAGAGCTTTTGCTCGTTTTTGGTGATGGTGTCGAGGGCTTCCTGCATGGCACCGTCCTGGATGGTGAAATTTTCGTTGGGATTCAGGTTGCCGTAATAGAGCTCGTGAATGATGTTTTTCATAGGGATACCTCCAATACTAAAATTATTAGAATATTCTAATAATTTTAGTATAATATACTATTTTTAGAATGTCAATGCTTTTTTGTTTGTATTATGCTATTCTATAAATTGGAGGGATTTCTATGGATTATAGAGACAAAATAAAACTGTTTAGGATAGCGAAGCATCTTGATCAGAAAGATGTTGCCGTTGTTTGCGGCGTATCCAATAAAACAGTCAGCCATTGGGAAAATCATCGTCAACAGATTCCCGTAGATTGTATTGTAAAGTTTTGTAAATACTTTAAAGTTTCCTCCGACTATATTTTGGGCTTAAAAGAAAACCCTCAATTGGATAAAAAGCTGTTTGAATTCGAAGATGGCTCCGGCGATTGACTGCCGGGGCTTTATTTTATAAAAAAATACGAAAAAGCCGGGGCAAACGCTCCGGCTTTTTCGCTCTCCTAATCTCCTATATCCCACAGAGGGGAAAATGAAAGCATCGGTATTTATTTCTGCGTGGGGTCGTTGATGACGCCCATAAACATCACCACGCCGTTGCGGTCGGTGATGGTAAAGATAAAAGGACGGTCGAGAATCATTTCGGCTTTGTCCACGGGGAGCGAAGAACCGGCCATACCGATTTCGGTAAAGGCGGAAGCCTCTACGCCGTTTTCGTCGATGGCTACGTGGGTCTGCTGTTTGACTTCGGAAATGAAGAGGCCCTGGTCAGTGGAAATGCCGCTGAAATCGGCCTTATCTTGAAAAGCTTTCTTGACACCCAGGGATTTGAGGGTGCTGCCCAGGTCGATGTCAGTGTTGAAGTTAAACTTCGGCAGCTTGAAGGTGACCATACCGCTTTTTTCTTCGCCGCCCTCGAGCAGATTGGAAACTTTGTCGGCGGAGGAGAGCAGGTCATAAATTTTTACGCCTTTATCCGGCAGGATGAAATTCATGGCGCCGCCGTTTTTCAGTCCCAGGGACGCAGCCGTGTAGTTTTTGCCTTTCACAAATCCGTGGGAGCTGAAAACCTGGTTCATAAAATCGCACTGGACGGTGGTGCCGTCGGCTTTATAGAAGGTATCCTCCTTGGTGGCGGATTCCTCGAATTTATTGATCCACTGGTCTTTGAAATAGACGGTGTTGATGATGGACATGCAGAGGTCTTTGTCCACTTCCATCTTAGGAGCCAGAGTGCCGTTTGTATTTTCCGCAATCCACTGGCCCATGAGCTCGCCGGTTTTTTTGTCGGCGAAATCCACGTTGAAGAGAGAAGCGTAAAATTGCCCGGTGGCGGTATCCAGATACTTCTGATTAAAGGTCAAATCCTCGCTGAGCCACAGGGAGTTGGCGATTTTTAGCTTGCCCATGTCGTTGTCCAGGTACATCCGGCGGAACAGGTTGGCGTTTTGGGCTGAAAGATAGGAAACGCCCTGTTTTTTGTCGATGCCCAGCACTTCTAGAAGTTCCTGCTGGGTGCCCCCATTGGAGCCGGCGGTGGCCAGCGAAAGAGCCATGTAGGCGCTGATGGGGGAATAGGTATAGTTGTCTGAACGCCGTTTTAACAACTTGGAAGAGGACTCTGCGGCAAAATTATTAATGGAATCAATAAATTTTTCGTCGACGGGATTGGACTCGCAGATGGCGGCTTTGGCGTCGTAGTCGTCAAAGGCGACGGCAGCGGGATATTCCGGAGTTCCCTTCTGTTCCGGGGCGGGAACCTTATCTCCGGCGGAAAAAACCTGACCGGCGGCAAGGGTGGCGCAGGCTAGACATGCGATGATTGCAACCAGCATTTTCTTTGTCATGATAATCGATCCTTTCTGGTTTTTAATAAAATGAAATTTAGCGATATTTGCCTCTTTATTAAGAAAATCCGCAAGCGGTCAAAAAAGTGACAGAAAAAATTTTTTCAGTGAAAGCATTTTTCATTTACCTTTTTGTACTCATATAGTGTAAAAAACAAAGCGTTTTGTTTCACAGAAAGTAAAAATTTTACAGAATCTGGATATATTTATACACCCCGTCACATTTAGTCGTTGTTTCAATAAGGAGCGCAGTTCCGTCATTCAACGTTTTCGGTGGGAGACTCTGCTCCCATCGAAAAAATCAAGTGGAACCCGCCGCCTTTAGAGGCGGGGGACATCTCGATTTAGGTATATTTTTTCTGACGTTTGGTAATCTACCAAATTTTATGAAAATAACAAGAGAAATTGAAACTTTTAGGATGCGCTTTGCGTCTATATAAAATAGGGACCGTTTTTGCCGGATTGTTACCGGAATTTCATTGTTTTCGGTAATGCTCTATGCTATACTCACAATATGAGACGGAGATACATAAAAACGTCCGCAGTTTGATTGATACCAATACTTTATAAGGAGGCTGAAAAAATCGACATGATCGCAGCTCTTTATGATAGAAGTTAGGAGAACGACAATGAGTCTTATTTGCGTCAAGGATATTCGAAAAGTCTACCATCTGGGGACGGAAAAAGTCGTTGCCTTAAACCGCATCAACCTCTCCATCGAACAGGGGGAGATCTGCTGTATCCTGGGTACATCCGGCTCGGGAAAATCCACCCTTCTAAACATTATGGCGGGCCTTGAGAAGCCTTCCCGGGGCAGCGTCTTTATCGACGGGGTGGACATCGCCAAACTCAGTGAACGGCAGTTGGCGGTTTTTAGGCAGAAAAACATCGGATTCATCTTTCAGTCCTATAACCTGATGCCCACTTTGACGGCGGTGGAAAACGTGGCAATGCCCCTGATGTTTAAGGGAATTAGCAAGAAAAGCAGAAACGAGCAGGCGGTGAAGATGCTCAAAGCGGTCAAGCTTGGGAACCGGATGCACCACAAGCCGACCCAGATGTCCGGCGGACAGCAGCAGCGGGTCGGCATTGCCAGGGCTTTCGTGGCGCACCCGAAAATCGTCTTTGCCGACGAGCCCACCGGAAACTTAGACAGCAAGACCACCATCGAAGTCATGGAGATGATTGTGGGCCTCGCCCGCAAGCATCACGAAACGCTGATCTTAGTCACCCACGACCGGGAAATCGCCCAGTATGCCGACCGGATCGTTCACCTCCTAGACGGCAACATCAAAAGCGACAAGCCAAACGAGGCGGTTTTTGTCCCCGGACAGCAGGAGTCAGCGGGATAACAATTGAACCTACTGCGGCCATCAGCCTGTTGCAGAGGCGGCCGCCTATAAAAATACGACAATACGACCAAGGAGAAGGACAATGAACTACACCAAATGGAAACAGAAAGGCGAAAGGCTCATGGCTGTCGCCGTAACCCTTCTGATGATTACGACGCTCATATTAGCGGCGGTGCCGGCGCTGACAGCCCATGCGGCCAGCGAACCCACCGTGTCGATTACGACGGATCCCAAAAGCGGAATCAAAGCGTTTGACGATTTCAGCATGGATTTAAACTTTTTGCACAACGCCTATACCGACAGCGACGTCACCAGCGTAGACATTACGGTGACGGGAGTAGGCGGCATGAGCGGTTCTTATGCCGAAAAGGGCATCCGTCCCAGCGGAGGTTCGGTACTCAGCTATCGGCTCCATGTACCGGAGGGGAAAATTACCTACACTGGCATGGGGGCCACCACACTGCTCATCGATGTGAAGTACAATGGAAAAGTGACCGACAGCTATTCTTTCCAGCGGACGGTTTACAGCATCGACGGCGGCGGCAACGACCAATACGATCCGGACGAGCCGGTGATTCCCAGCCCGATGGATCCTCCGAAACTGGTCGGAAACGCGATTATTGTCAAGGAAGGTTCTCCCCTCCAGACCATTAACGCCGGCCAGAGCAAAACCCTCCGCATCCAGCTTTCCAACACCACAAACTCCATTTTGGGGAAAATCCAGGTGAGTTCAACTTTGCCGGAGGGGATGACCTTTAATTCCTCTGACGCCACCAAGTCCATCAATCTGGGACGCCGGGAAACGGCGGAGCTGACCCTCGACGTGGTGGCCAGCAAGGAGATGGCTTCCGGCACCCAGACCATATCTCTCAAGGCTATGTACAAATACGGCTCCGAAGTCAAGACCGAGGAGATTCCCGTCTACCTGAAAGTCACCGGTATGGACGAGCAGTCGGGGAGCGGCGGCAGCCTTGCCGTCACGAACTACAAAGTAGATAAATCCACCGTACCCGCCGGGGATACCTTCAAATTGAGTGTCACTGTCCAGAACAACACCGGCAAGGCGGTAAAAGGGCTTCAGGTGAAGCTGGACGGCCTGGCCACCGAGGGCATCACCGTCAACGGAGGGTTGGACACCCAGACGATTCAAAATCTGGCATCGGGCGCCTCCACCACCCTTACATACAATATGGCTACCAGCAAAAAGCTGGAAACCGGCAACCAAATCCTCACCGTCAGCCTGAAAAACGGTGAAGAGGAAGTTTCCTCTAAAGTTTTTGTCCCGGTGAAAGGCACGAAAACTTCCAGCGACGAGGACAACGAAGGCGTGGGTATGAGCAAGCCCCAGATCATCATGCAGAGCTACAGCTTCGGAGAAAGCTCGGTGGTGGGCGGCCAGACCTTTCCCCTGACCCTCAACGTCAAAAATACAAGCTCCGTCTCCGCCATCGAAAACGTCAAAATGACCATCGAGTCGGCTCCCGACGAGACCACCGGCGGCGTATTCACCCCCGCCAACTCCAGCAACACTTTCTTTATCGCCAGAGTCCCGGCGGGAGGCGTGTTCACCGAGTCCATCGACATGCTGGTCAAGGCGGACGCGGCCCCAAAATCCTATGGCTTGCAGGTAAAATTCAGCTACGAGGCGGTTTTGGACGGCAAGCGGGAGACATTGGAGGCCACTGAGACCATCACCGTCCCTGTGACTCAGCCCGACCGCTTTGAAGTAAATGAAGTAGAGCTGTACAGCCCGATTTACTTGGGCGACAGCCCCTCTATTTCGGTGCAGTTTGTCAACCAGGGCAAGAGCACCATCTTTAACCTGTCGGTGGAGGCAGAAGGCGAAAACTTCACCACCGGCGAAGGAAAATCCTATATCGGCAACGTGGAGTCCGGCGCCAGCGACTCCTTTGACTTGAGTATCAATCCCATCGACGTGGGGCCGCTGACTGGTACCCTCAAATTCACCTACGAGGACGCCAACGGAGACACCAAGGAGATTATCCGGGAGTTTTCCGCAGAAGTCATGCAGATGGATATGCCGGCCATTGACGATCCCGGCATGGAACCCATGCCCGAAGAACCTCAGGGAGGACTTCCCATGTGGGCGTGGATTCTCATCGGCGTGGGCGCTGCTGCGGTGGTTGCGGTAGTCGTTATTGTAGTTGTCGTAAAGGTCAAAGCCCGCAAGAAGAGACTTCTGGAAGAAAACGACGAATTTGACGACATCCCCGAAGATGATGAGGATCAGCAGCAATGAAATTAAAAGACATGATCGTCATGTGCCTTTCAAACCTCTTCAAACGGAAAGTACGGACCCTTTTGACCGTTATGGGAGTGGTCATCGGCACATGCGCCATCGTTGTGATGATTTCACTGGGGCTGGGAATGCAGAAAACCACCGAAGAGGCGCTGGCCCAGATGGGGGATCTGACGGTTATCCAGATCTACAACTGGAGCGGCAGCACCGACATCCCCCCGCTGGATGACAGCATGCTCAAAACCTTCAAAGAACACCAGTACGTCGAGGCCACTATGCCCGTTTACCAGGGCGAGTGGGGCCAGTATACCATCAAAAGCGGCAAATACGCTTATGAAGGCATGATTTACGGCGTGTACATGGAGGACTTGGAGGCGTTCGGCTACCAGCTTACCGAGGGGAGTTTTCCATCGGCCGAGACAGGCGGGGAGGAAAATTACATCCTTTTCGGTTCCCAGGCGCCCTATGACTTTTACAACACCAAGAAAAACATGAATAACCGGGTGGATATGATACCCGACGCGGAAGGAAATATGCCCGACCCGTTTGTGGACGTGATGAAAGACAAACTGGAAATCGAAATCAACAAGCAGGACTCCGAAAACAAGAAAAAAGCCCCCGTCTACAAAATCAAGACGGCGGGTATTATGGCGGAGGACTGGAGCAAAAACCCCAGCCCTAGCTACTCGGTTTTTATGGATATGAATTTTCTGAAAAAGCTTCAGACCGAGTACAACAAATTAAACAATGTCAAAGTGGACAAAAACAAAAAGGACACCGGTTACCAGCAGGTCATGGTCAAGGTGGACGACATCAAGCACGTAGCCGAGGTGGAGGAAATGATCAAAGGCTACGGCTACGAGACAAACTCCATGGAGAGCATCCGCAAGCCCATTGAGGAGCAGGCGAGAAGCCAACAGATGATTCTGGGCGGTTTGGGGGCCATCTCGCTGCTGGTCGCGGCGCTGGGCATCACCAACACCATGATTATGTCCATCTATGAGCGCACCCGTGAAATCGGCGTTATGAAGGTCTTAGGCTGTATGATTAAAAACATCCGCACCGTCTTTTTGATGGAGGCGGGAACCATCGGGTTTATCGGTGGGGTCATTGGCGTAGGAATCAGTTACCTCATCTCCTTCATCATCAACTCCATCTCCGCCGGAGCGGGCGGGGGAGATATCTATGGCATGATGATGGGCGGCGGAGGGCTGGGCGGCTCTTCTATCATCCCGTTCTGGCTTGTTATCGGGGCCATCGCCTTTGCGACGATGATTGGCCTCATATCCGGCTTCTATCCCGCCAATCGGGCGGTAAAAATCAGCGCGCTGACTGCCATCAAGCAGGAATAAGGGCGGCAAGAAAGAGAAAAAACGGACAGCTTTCAGGGCTGTCCGTTTTTTTGCTGTTCCTCTTCGTAGAGAGCGTCCAGAGTATAGCGCAAGGCCTCCCGGACGAAGGCGGAAAAGGTACATTCTTTTCCGCAGATGGCTCTTTCGATTTCGTCGACAACCCCGATGTCGATGCGGATGCTTTTGCTCACATAAGAGGGTAGGATGGGAATGCGTACCGGTCTGATTTTCATGGTGTTGCCTCCGGACAGGATAGAGATATGGTTTGCTCCAGTTTCCCACCCCCGCAGGAAGCCCGAAAACCGCAGCATGTCCCTCGTTTCCTTTATCGACGTGGTTCGTCCGGTTGTATGGAGGGAGAGGGGGTCTGCAAAACGCGGTGAGGTGATGGCGATTTCGGGCCTCCTGCCGAGGCAGGGGAGGAGATGCAAGGGGAACGTAGGGGGCGACGCCCACGTCGCCCCGCGATCAATCAATCATTGCCGTTATAACGCGGGCGGAGCAGAGCCCCGCCCCTACGGTTTGGCGTTTATGGGGTAGGGGAAATAAAACCCACGAAAATTCGTTGACTTTCCGGAGTTTTTTATGGTATGCTGAAAAGGAATATACACGCAGTTTATTTCGTACTCCTAAATTTTACGAAGAACTTTTCGTAATTTGTTATTTGCAGTATATCATGAAAAACTTTTCGTGTCAAGCGTTTTTAGAAAATTGAGGTGAAAAAATGGAAAAATTTGTAGAGAGAATTAAAACTTTGAGAGAGAAGGAAGGGTTTACGCAAGAAAAAGTAGCAAAAACTGTTGGAATAAAAGTAAGAACCTATCAGTATTATGAAGGCGGACAATCTGTGCCGTCAGCAGCAAATCTGATTGCACTCGCCAAGCTCTACCACGTCAGCATCGATTACATTGTCGGTTTGACCGACGACCCGACCTGTCACTGGTAAATATGTAGGGGACGACGCCCACGTCGTCCCGCGGTCAACCATTGCCGTTATGGCACGGGCGGAGCAGAGCCCCGCCCCTACGAATGGCAGGGTGAATCGACGACCCAACCTGTCACTGGTGACAAAAAACCGCTTCCAATCTAATTGGAAGCGGTTTTTGTTACTTTTTCGGAATCAATTTCTGCTCCATCTCCATGCACCGGTTGATTTCCTCGATGGAGGGGATGGCGGGGATTGCGCCCTTCTTGGTGGTGACGAGGGAGCCCAGGGCGTTTGCGAAATCCAGCATCTCGGTCACATCGCCGTCGCTCAGGTCTTTGATGTCCTTGCCGCTGTGGAGCAGACAGTAGACCACCCCAGCTAAAAAGGAATCCCCGGCCCCGGTGGTGTCGATGGTCTTGAGGTCGTAGGCGTAGGAATGGTAATCCCGGCCGTTTACATAGGCGTAACAGCCGTCCGCCGCCTTAGTGATGAGGATGAGACTGACACCGTGTTTTTCGGAAAGCTCTTTGCAGATTTCGTGGTCATCCACCTTGCCGAAGAGGAATTCCACCTCTTCCTCGGACAATTTCAGGATGTCGGCGTAATGGAGCGTCTCGAGAATCGTCTTTTTCGCTTCTTCCGCCGACTTCCAGAGGGGAAGCCGCAGGTTGGGGTCGTAGGAGATGATGGCTCCGGCTTTTTTCGCCTCTTCCACCGCGAAAAGAACGGTGGATTTTTCCGGGTCCTCGGTAAGGGAGACCGAACCAAAGTGGAAAATCCGGGTGTTCTGATAGGCCGATTGACTCAAGTCGCTTTTCTCAAGGCTTACGTCGGCGGTGAGGCGGTTGCGGTAAAAAGAGAATTCCCGGTTGCCGCCGGGGAGGAGAGTGACAAAGGCCAAGGTGGTGGGATAATCGGAAGTGAGCACCAGATGCTCGGTGCAGACGCCGGCGTTTTTCAGCGCTTCCTTGCAGCTGAGGCCGAACACGTCGTTTCCGACCTTGCCCACAAAGGCACTGTGAAGCCCCAGCTTCGCCACGACGCTGGCTACATTGGCGGGAGCGCCGCCGGGGTTCGGCTGGTAAAGGGCGGAACCGCCTTCCGTCATATAGGGGGTGAAATCGATCAGCATTTCACCGATACTGACAAAATCAAACATGGTTTTCCCCAATCCGCCGCTGCGCGCGCCGGCATATTTTCTAAAATTAAAATCCCCACGCGCAGAAATAAGGGAATCCGTTTATGTGGTCTTCCTCTCGATAAGATTTACCGGGAGTACCGTGCGTTTTTGTACATCATCTCCGGCGATGCTGGTGAGCAGCTGTCGGACGCATTCCAGCCCCAAAGCCGGAATGTCCTGCCGGATGGTGGTCAGAGGCGGATGGAACATTTTACTGAAGCTGATGCCGTCAAATCCGACGATTTTTACGTCCTCGGGAACTCGGTATCCCAGCGCCGCACAGGTTTTGACACACTCAGCAGCGATGATGTCGGAACTGGCGAAGATGCCGTCCACGTCCGGAATCTCGTGAAAGATGCGGGCGACGATTTCCGAGTAATTGAGGTCCCGCAGCATCTGCTCAGTGGCCTCAAAAATGTGGTGGCGGACGCCCGCCTGCTCACAGAGCTTTTGAAAGGCGTCAGCGCGCTCGTCGGACGAGAGCTTTAAGCGCAGTTCACCGCTGATGTGGACGAGATTTTTGCAGCCCTTGGCCAGCAGGTGCCGGGTGGCGAGAGAGCCGCCCTGAAAGTTGTCGGAGACGACTGCCGGGATGTCGTCGGAGATGATAGTCTCCACCGATACAATGGGGAGATGGCTGTTTTTGAAGTAGTCAGTTTCCCCGGTGTGGCTTCCCACGATGATGCCGTCCACCATGTTTCGTCTGAGCATCTCCACATAGCTTTTTTCCTTTTCCGAATCGAAAAAGGAGTTGCAGAGCATCAGCTTGTAGCCGTGACGGTAGGCCGCGTCCTCGATGCTGGTGGCCAGCTCGGCATAAAATTGATGGGCCAAGGGCGGCAAGATAAGGCCGATTATCTTGGAACGCTGTTTGCCCAGCGAACGGGCCACTTCGTTGGGATGATAGTCCAGTTCTTCCATTGCCTGAAAAACAGCTTTCCGGGTGGCCTCGCTGATAGCGCCTCGGTTGTTGAGCACCCGGGATACGGTGGCGATAGAAACGCCGGCTTTCAATGCAACGTCTTTTATCGTAGACACGGTTATTACCCTCCTGTGGTGAAACACCGTCTTTTGGAAACGGTTTCTTTATTCCTTATTTCCTATTATAGAAAAATAACCGCCTCAAAACAAGGAATTTTCGTCAATTTTAGCAGACTGCCCAGATTATTTGATAAAGTCAAGGCAAAATCCATGAAAGCGCTTACCTTCCTTTATTCGACAGAAAGCACCACGGCCTGCCAGGGCTTTAGGACAAGGCCTTTCTGCTCCAACTGAAGCTCCCCGTAATTGCTGAGCAAAACTTCTCCCACCGTCCATTCGGTTTTGACGAGATTTTCCTCTCCGCTGAAATTGCAAAGCACCAAAACCCGCTGCCCATTGTGTTCCCTGAAATATGCTGCAACGGCGTCCTGCTCCGTCAGGCAGGGCTTGAAATCACCTAATACGAGGGCGTCCCGCCACTTAGCGTCTTTGCGCAGGGCGGTCATCTTTTTGTAGTAGGAAAGTACCGAATCCGGTTCCTTGCCCTCGGCCTCGGCGTTGACGGCTACATGCCCACCTGCCACCGGGAGCCAGGGCGTCCCTTCGGTAAATCCGGCGTTTAACCCCCCAGTCCAGGGAAAGGGAGTGCGGCTGTTGTCGCGGCTGCGGCGGTTGACCACCGCCATGGCTTCTTCCACGGAAAGACCGGCGGCTAGGGCGCGGCGATACTGGTCTTTGGTTTGGATGTCGTCGAAAGCATCGATGGATTCCCAGTTGGCATTGACCATGCCCAGCTCCTCACCCTGATAGATATAGGGAGTGCCCCTCAGGAAGAAGTAGAAGGTGCCCAGCATGGTGGTGGAATGGTAGTTGATGCTGTCCTCCGGCAGGTATTTATTGAGAGAGCGGGGCTGGTCGTGATTTTCGAGATAATTAGCGCCCCAGCCGGCTTTTTGCAGATTCAGTTGAGTCTCGAATACTGTGTCCCGGAATTCTTTTGCTGTGAACAGCCGGCGATGGTGCCAGTCTCCGCCGGGAATGACGTCCATATCGGCGTAGCTGAAATCGAAAATCATCGAGAAGTATCCGTCTTCTCCGATATAGTCAGGGAGCTCATCGGCGGGGACGCCGGGGGCCTCCGCTACCGTCATGCAGTTGTGGGGTTTGAAGCAGCGGTCGCGAAGTTCACTGAGAAATTCCCCGATTCCAGGGTAATTCTGGGAGTAGGGGTTGGCGTTTGTGAGGCCGTCCGGTCCGTCGGCCGGCGCGGAAGGGTAAGCGGGATCCTTTTTGATATAGGTGATGGCGTCCACCCGAAATCCGCCTAACCCTTTGTCCAACCACCAGTTGACCATCTTGTAAAGCTCTTCCCGGAGCTCCTTGGTCTCCCAGTTTAGATCCGGCTGCTCCTTAGCGAAGGTATGAAAATAAAATAAATCCGTTCCGGGAATGGGCTCCCATACGCTTCCCCCGAAGATAGAACGCCAGTTGTTGGGCGGATTTCCGTCCTTACCCTCCTTGATGATGAAATACTTGCCATAGGGGCCAGTGGGGTCTTTTAACGCCTCCTTGAACCACTCATGCTCGCTGGAGCAATGGTTGATGACTAAATCCATGACGATTTTGATGCCTCGTTTTCCGGCTTCGTCAATGAGGCGGTAAACATCCTCGTTGGTGCCGAAACGGGGGTCGATTTTATAGTAATCGGCAATGTCGTAACCATTGTCCTTCATGGGGGATTCATAGACCGGGCAGAGCCAAATGACGTTGCAGCCCAAATCCTTGATATAATCCAGTTTTTCGATGATGCCGGGAATGTCGCCGATGCCGTCTCCGTCCAAGTCATAGAAGCTGCGGGGGTAGATTTGGTAGACGATTGCGTCCTGCCACCATTTTTGATTCATAATTGTTCTCCTTCAAAAATTATAATCAAAAAAGGCAGTTTTTAAAAACTGCCTTTTTTCCGCCGTCAGGTCGGCAGTATTTGTATTAAGCCTTGATCGCGCCGTCGGATACGCCTTTGACGATGTATTTCTGCAAAAACAGGAATACGACGATAATCGGGATAATCGAGACGAACACCGCCGGGAAAATCAGTTCCCATGGGTTTCCGTACTGTCCGGAAGTCATCTTCGCAAAGTAGAGTTCCAGCGTCAGGGTGCGGACCTCTCCGTTTCCGATGACCAGGAAGGGCAGCAGGTAGTCGTTCCAGATCCACATGGCGTTCAGGATGATGACCGTCGCTGTCGTGGATTTTAAGAGCGGGAATACCACCCGGAAGAAAAGTTGGAAAATGTTCGCGCCGTCGATGACTGCCGCTTCTTCAATGGAGGCGGGGACGCTCTTGATAAAGCCGTGGTACAAAAATACCGAGAGGCTTAAGCCGAAACCGCCGTACATGAGAATCAGACCAGTGAGATTTTTCAGGTAAATCCCTTCAAATAGGTTTAAAAGGGGATACATGACCGCCTGGAAGGGAATCAGCATGGCCGCTGTAAACATCAAGAGTAGGACATTAGAAAACTTATTCTTATTTCGCACCATGACCCAGGCCGCCAGCGACGAAACGATGACCAGCAGCGCTACAGAAATCACGGTGACAAGGAAGGTGATGCCCAGCGCCTTGAAAAAATGATCGGCAGCGTTGGCGATATAGCTGAAGTTCCAAGTTTTTGGAAGGGCTAGAGGGGAGCCGACGATCTCCGCCTGGGGTTTGAAGGCGTTGATGATGAGGAAAGCCACGGGAAAGAGGGTGTAGATAGCGATGAGGATCAAAACAATATACAGAATCGTCTGTCCCACTCTGCGTTTGGTACTCATGTGATGATTCTTTGCCATTACGCTTCCACCTCTTTCCTCTTTGTGATCGAAACCTGAACCAGAGTGACGATTGCGATGAGGACAAAGAAGATAACAGCCTGTGCCTGCGCCATACCGTAATCCGGAGGCGAGGTATCGCGGGTCGTCCGCAGAATCTGGGTCGCCAGCAGGCGAGTATTGAAGTTACCGTCCGTCAAAGCGATGTTCTGGTCGAGCAGTTTAAAGCAGTTTGCTAAAGTCAGGAAGAACACGATGGTGATGGCGGGCATCAGCATGGGAAGGGTGATGACCCGAAAGCGCTGGAAAGCGTTTGCTCCGTCCATTTCCGCCGCTTCGTACAGGTCGGTGGGGATGTTGTTGAGGCCGGTGATGTAGATAATCATCATATATCCGGCCATCTGCCAGGTGACTAGTATAACCAGTGCGAACAGGGCCTTGTAGTGGTCCTGCAGCATGTTTGTCAGCGCCGGAATGGAAATCAGAGGATGATCGCCGCCAAAGAGAATCTGGGAAAAGACGATCTGGAAGATAAACTGCCAGATGAAGCCCAGCGCCAGGCCGCCCAGAAGGTTCGGCATAAAGAAGATGGTTCGGAATACGCCGGAAGCTTTGGAAATTTTCGTCACCATCATGGCCAGGGCCAACGCGACCACGTTGATCACGACGACAGCGACCAGGGTAAACTGAATGGTGTATACGAGAGCTGTAAAGAATTTCGGGTTTTTAAAGGCGTTGACGTAG
The DNA here is from genome assembly GCA_902493155.1 of uncultured Eubacteriales bacterium. Classification (GTDB taxonomy): domain Bacteria; phylum Bacillota; class Clostridia; order Oscillospirales; family Ruminococcaceae; genus Fumia. The sequence goes on along the minus strand of CABUOE010000012.1, from coordinate 3,322 downwards.
TTTTGTACGCCGACGAAAGCCTGGAAGGCGTTGTCACCCCCTGCAAAGTAGGTGCCTCTCCACGCTGAGAAAGAATAAAGGACACCTAAAACAAAGGGAATCAGGATGACGAACAGAAACAGGATAATCGACGGAAGCGCCAGTGGGAAAAACCATTTTTTATAGTATTTCTGCATAATCTACCTACCTTTCTGATGCCGCGCGAAAGCGCGTATCGTATTCTAAACCGCTGCCGTCAAAGGCAGGCTGCAGGTGTTGCCGCAATAAAGGGGTGCAGGCGAAGGAGGGGGCGTACCTCCTCCGCTCTGCTGCTCAAAAAGGAGAGTTGTTATTGAAGTCCCGCCATTTCTTTCCATTTTGCAATGGCGTAATCGGCGATTGCATTGTAGTCATCTTCGGTCCACTCAGCTTTGGTCAGGTATTTCTCCATGATTTCAAGACCGACGGTTTCACCGGACCAGTTGGTGGGAGCGCCGGCGTAAGCGTTTGTAATGGTATCGCCGGAAGCCATATATTGGATGATGGAGTCGCCTAAGGAGTTGCCCAGATTAGTGGTCGCGGGGTCTGCGTTATAGGGGATAAAGGCCATATTTTCGGTAATGAATTTTTTGCCTTCGTCAGTGGTGTTGAGCCAGACTAAGAAGTCCATTGCCATATTTTGCTCTTCTTCGCTTACTTTAGAGTTGATAGCATAGTAGTTGGGAACGAATACGGGAATGGATCTCTGCATCTTTTCAGCGGTCAGGCCGGGAACCTTGATATCATTGTCGGTGAAAGGCATCTTGACCGGCACAAAAGTCAGCGTCTTAACGATTTCGGGGTTCACCTTTTCGATATTGGTGTAAACCCAGTTACCTTGTTTCATGAAAATTGCCTTATGGTCGGCAAATTTCTGGACAGCGGGGTCGTAGCCGTTTGTAGTAGAGTTGATCATCTCAGGGCTGCGGGGCAGAGGACCGTTTTCGCCGGCTACGTGTGAGGTTTTCACGTCCAGCGCCTTGGCGTAGGCGATAAAGGGCTTTTTCAGCTCGTCAATCTGCTCGGCGGTAGCGTTTTTCGTTGCAGAAGGGTTCTCGAAAACAGTGTCGATGGCGATGTTGATCATGTGGTCGCCGTAGGTCCATTTTTCGGAACCAGCGACAGAGAACACGCCGGTGAGGTTCTGGGCAAGGCCGGTTTTTTCCGCGGCCAGAGGGTAGCCCTTACCGTTTACTGTAACGGTTCCGGCGGTGCCATTCTGAATATAAGCGTCCAAGGTGTCCACCATGGCGGCAAATTCGTCATAGGTAGCCAGCTTACAGTCATTGAGGAAAGCATCCACGTTATCCGCGCCGAAGAGGTCAGCCAGCATCAGGGTATCGACAATATAGCCGTAACCTTCTACGTTGTAGGGGATGCCGTAGCTGTCGGTGCCGTTAGTGGTGAGTTTTAGGTTATCGGGGAGGGCGTCGTGAAGTGTTTAAAGTTCGCGTTGGTGGTCAGGGTGCTCAGGTCGGCAGCGAAGCCGCCTTCCTTCCACTCGGCAAGCTCCTGGATATTCATGATGGAGAAGAGCGCGGGTTTGTTTTTGGAGTTCATCTCGGCCCTGAGGGTGTCGGCGCTGTTGGTGCCGGAGCCCAGGGAGAAGAGCTTGACTTTCAGGCCGGTTTTCTCCTGGTAGGCGTTAACGGCTGCCTGCATAGCGTCGGCATTTTCTCCTTTGGTGTTAAAAATGTAGAAATCATAGTCCTTGTTTGCGGAGCCTCCTCCGGAGTTTCCGCAGCCTGCGAAGGCGGTTGCCGTCATGACAGCGGCAAGGCCCAGTGCCAAAAGTTTTCTGAACTTTTTCATAATAAATCCTCCTCAAGTTATACATACATATTTTGATGTGACTCTTCCACGTCACATAGCGCTCGAATAATGTCAAAGGGATAATTCTTTTACGCTGCCGTTTTCCGTATAGGAGACAGTGAAGCTTTTTCCCTTGAGGTCCGCCTTGAGGACGGCCTCGTGTCCGCCGTTTCTGCGACGGATGATAAGTTCGCTTCCGGAACTATCCTCTACGAGGAATTCACCGCTGAAAGCAGGGTGGCTGTTTCGGAAACACATCAGACTGAGAAGCTTCTTCACAACCGGCCGTTCCACTTCTTTGGCCACTTCTTCTTTGGTGTAGTAGTGGCGGTTGATGTTGCGTCCGACTTTGGTCTCTTCCAGAAGCTTAATGTCATTTGCTCCCGCCAGCATTCCAACGTAGTAGACCTGCGGGATGCCGGGGGCGAAGAACTGGACGGCGCGGGCCAGAAGATAAGCGTCGTCATCGTCGCCCAAGGCGGAATAGTAGGTGCAGTTAATCTGGTAGATATCCAGGTTGTTGTAGGCGGCGGTGCTGTAAATTTTCTTTACGTTAGCGCCGCGACTGTATAAGTGTTCCCGAGTTTTTTCAATTTCTTCATCGGGAAGCAAATCTCTTACGTCCACTACTCCGATGCCGTCATGAGTATCGAGGGTCGTGTACTGATTTCTGGGGCAAATTTCAAACCAGTGCTTTAAATATTTGCTCTCCCCATAGTAAATTCCGTGGAGCAGCAGCATGGGTAGGGCAAAGTCATAGACCGGCAGCCCGTGGGATTCGATCTTCTGCTGCATGGTGTAATGCTCGTGGATTTCCGGCAGGATGATGGTGCCGAAGGGTTTGAGGATTTCTTCACACTCTTTGATGAGGTCCCATACTTCCGGCTCAATGAAGAAGCAGCTGGTGCCGGCTTTCTTTGTAGCGTAGGCAAAGGCGTCCAGCCGGATGATGGCGGCTCCGTTTTTCGCCAGCCACTTCAGATTTTCCCGGATGAATTTTTTCGATGTTTCACTTTTGACGTTGATGTCAATCTGCTCTTCGTCAAAGGTACACCAGACCTTTTCCTTGGTGCCGTCGGCAAAGTGAGCCACGGTATAGGGGGCCCGGGGCTTTCTTTTATAGATGGCATCCACCTCTTCCTCAGTGGGCTCGCCGTTTTTCCAGAAGTCTTTGTAACGGATGAATAGATCCTTATATTTGGAAGCGTCTTTCTTTTCCAGAAAATCCTTATAGTATTCGCTTTGGGCGGAAATGTGGTTAATCATGTAGTCGTACATGAGATAGTACCGCTCCGAAAGGTTTTTTACGTCTTCCCAGTCGCCAAAGGCGGGATCCACCTCCCGGTAGGTCATGGGAGCAAAGCCTCTGTCACCGGAAGAGGGGAAAAATGGAAGTAAATGGACGCCGCCGATGGCGTCCTTGATGGTTGTGTCCAGTATTTCGGTCAGTTCCTTGATGTGGCCCTTGCGGTTGCGGTACTGGATGCGGCCA
>CABUOE010000011.1 GCA_902493155.1 uncultured Eubacteriales bacterium | reverse complement strand
TGAGGCCGCCCACGGCGGTAATAATGATTTCAGGAACCATGTAAAGCCCATTGTAAATCACCGAGTACACGAACATCAGAAGGTTACCCTGGAGTTTTTCAAGGATGGCCTGTCCCCAGCCACTCTGACTGAAAAACCACTCAGCATAGGTGCCGAACAGGACATATCCCGAAACGATGTGAACCACGTACCGCGCCGCAAGGCCGATCACCGCTCCGACGCTCAGAGCCCCCGCTGTGCTCTTCATAAATTTGGGGGCCAATCCCGCAATGCCGATAACGGCAAATGCCAATATGTAGTCTAACAGTACCACGAAGATAAACTTTTTCCAGCCTTCGTTTTCCTGGACCATGACGGCCAGTCCCCCTGCCCGGAATCCGGAAATCAGCATGGTAATAAGTCCGTGGGCCACACCGGAAAGGCAGCCCCAAAGTACGCCGTATTTGTAAGCGATAATGATGAGCGGCAGCATGGAAAACAGGGTGACGGAACCGCCGTACGCCCAGATGCCATCCAGTTTAAAGAAAGTGTCGAGGATGACGCCCAGGGCCAGTAACAGCCCCGTCTCTACAAGACGGATAACTTTGACGTTTTGATTCTGCATGATGAAACCTCTTTCAGAATAGATTTCAGGGTTTGCTTTTAACCGACAAAAAAGGCCGCAGGGAGTTCCCCGCGGCCGCAGATTTGATATAAATGGCCTGAAAGCCAGGCGTTTTTACAAATCTTCCTACGCTGGTATTACCCAAACAGGTTAAAAGGGTTAGAACATTTTGTTCCTCTCAGCCGGCTTTGGCCAGCACCCCTGATTCGACAAATATTGTACACCATCGCAGGAAGATTGTCAAGGTCAGTTCATCGGGACATCGGTGAGGTAGAGAAATCCCGTCTGAAATTCCCCAGCTCCGGCGGCAACGGCAGTCGTTTGGGCATCCTTCATGCAGAGCCCGGACATCAGGCCGATGACCGCTAAAAGCAGGGCGAAAAATTGATGATCTTTCATGTTACCGCCTCCATTTCTAAAAGATTACAATGGTATTATTTCCTTTGCGGCTTCCGTTATTCGACACGGAGATTGGCAAATCATTGAAAAAATTTCATCTTAGAAAGCCTTTGTCAAGGCTCCTTCGTCAAATAGTGCTTATATAGCTGTCTACAGCCAATTGTTTTCCCTGCTATAATGCACTTATCATTCAGAAGGAGAAAAAATGCGAAAAACTTCGCCTTGAGAATCGATGAAACGTCCCTGGAGAAATTAAGCTACATCTCCGATTACAACAAGCAGACCATCAACCGCCAGCTTTTACACTGGATTCAAAAATACATTAGGAATTTTAAGCAGCAGCACGGCGAAATCAAGCTGTCTGCAAAAAAATCAGGCGGGGATTCTCAAGAATTCCCGCCTTGCTTTTCTCGTATGTAATTTACCCCAGTTTGTTTACTTTAATCGCCTGCCGTTTTGACCGAAGCTCGTTTAGATTCTTCGACAGCTGTTCCTCGCTGGCGCGGAGCATGGCATCCACATAATCGCTGGTGGCCTTTTTGAGCTCTCTGGCCTGCAACTGGGAGTTACTGAGAATCTCGTTGGCTTTGGCCTGAGCCTGCTTGACGATCTCGTTTTGATCGGTGAGCTTTTTCGCACGCTCTTCCGCCACGCGGATCACCATTTCGGCCTCTTTTTTGGCATCGTCCAAAATGATTTTCCGGTCGTTGACGATTTCCTGCGCCTTGCTGATTTCCACGGGGAGGTGCAGACGGATATCCTCCACAAGCTCCCTGAACTTGTCCACATCGACCATGCATTTTCCGTGGGACATGGGAATGCTCCAAGCGCTGTCCAGCATTTCTTCCATCATCATCAAAATACTGTCAATATTGTTGTTCATGGGTTAACTCCGTTTCTCCGCGCGAAAAATCTTCTGGTTCGCTGCCCGCGCGACGGCATTGATACTTTTGACATGATACAGAAAAGCCTTGCGGCTAAGTTCTGCTTCTCATCAGCCTTTTTTTTATATCGTCAGCGATGCATTCCGGCACAAAGCCGCTGATGTCGCCTCCAAAGCTCGCAATCTGTTTGACCAGACTGGAGCTCAAATACATATTTTCCCCCGCCGCCGTCAAAAAGATGGTTTCAGCCTCAGGGTTCAGCTTTTTATTGGCCAGAGACATCTGAAATTCGTACTCAAAGTCGGAAACAGCTCTTAGGCCCTTAACGATGGCGCAGGCGCCTTTTTTTTTCAAATAATCCGCCAACAGCCCGTCGTCAGAATCCACAACAGCATTTTGCAGATGGGCGGTAGCTTTTTTCGCCAACTCCACCCTTTCTTCTTTGGTAAACACAGAGCGCTTGGCCGCGTTTACAGAAATCAGAACAATCACTTGATCGAACAGCTTAGCAGCTCGGTTGATAACGTCGATGTGGCCCAACGTGATAGGGTCGAAACTGCCCGGGCAAACTGCAATCTTCATCGTCATACTGCAGGCCGTATAAACCGGCCTTCCTTTCTAATTTTCATCCGACTTGCGGACATAGGAGCTGACCATGGTCCGCCCGTAGCGGTACCGTTTTTTTAAAACCAGATCCTCTGTCTCTTCAGGAAGCTCTTCCTTTTTGTCATGCTCATAGAGAACAACGCCGTTTTCGGAAAGAGGCTTTCCTAAAATTGGCAGGAGTCTATCCGGATACCCCTGATTATAGGGTGGGTCGAGAAAAATAATATCATATTTCTCCACTGCGTTTTTTAGAAAGCTCTCGGCGTCGCCGGAGAGAACCTTGGCCTGCTTTGCAAAGCCGGTATTCTGCACATTTTGCTTGATGACATCCAGAGCCTTGCGGGAACTGTCGACAAAAACCGCTTTGTTTGCGCCGCGGCTCAACGCCTCAATGCCCATCTGCCCCGAACCTGCAAACAAGTCCAGCACATTGGCACAGGGCACAATGAAATGGATGACGCTGAAGACCGCTTCTTTGACAAGATCCGTTGTGGGACGGGTATCCATCCCATCGGGTGCCTGAAGCTTTCTTCCCCGCGCCGTACCGGTAATGACTCTCATTATATATGATACCAGCCTTTCGTTGGTCGGTGGATTTTTTTGTTAACCGCGCCCTTTGTTGAAGGAATACACGCTCATCACCAGTCCCATGGAAACAAACGAGGTGATGATGGAGGTTCCCCCGGCGCTCATAAACGGCAGCGTTATGCCAATGACAGGCAGCACGCCCAGCACCATGCCGATGTTGATAATGGACTGGAACATGAACATACCGAACACGCCCACACAGATGTAGCATCCCAAAGGATCCGACGAAATTCGCGCTGTCAGTAGTATTTTAACACAAATTGCCGTTAATAGCAAGACAACAAACGCACACCCAACAAATCCCAGTGTCTGCCCTACGTGAGCTAGTACAAAATCGTTTTCCAAAGCGAACACCCAGTTGAGATCATCGGAAAAAAGCCCTTTTCCGAACAGCATCCCGGAACCTAAAATCCGCCTGCCGTTTAACTGCTGATGGCCGTACCCCAGCGCGTCGCTGGACAAGTCCCCCAGAATGGTAAACCGTTGTTTCAAGTAATCAGGCAGCAGTCCACTGAACCAGATCACCGGCGCCGCAATGGCTATAAGCCCCATTCCTGCGAAAACGTATTTGTAGGAAATACCCGCCGCAAAAATCATGCAGAGGAAGATAAAAAAGAACACCAGCGCTGAGCCCATATCCCCTTGAATGAAAATAAGCAGACAGGGCGCCGCACCGTGGAGGCACAAAAACAACAAGTTTTTCGGTTTATTGAGTTCCTCCCGCACCCTAGACAGATGAAGCGCAAAGGTCAGGATAAGGAAAATTTTAAAAGCTCCGACGGCTGGAGAGAAAGGCCCGCAATCCGCAACCAGGCCGTATCATCCGACCCAGGCGGCTGGTAGACAATGGGAAGATTCGTGAAAGTCAGGAGCACCAGTCCCAGCGTAATAGGCAGGTGGATAAACCAGATTTTCGCCATAAACCGATAGTTGATCACCGACATGACGAGCAGCGCCGCGATCCCGATTATGGCGGCAATCACCTGCATGGTAAATGGATTGAATCGCCGGGATCCGGTGGAGATAAAGCCGGCCCTCAGCTCTGAATAGAGGATGAGGCAACTAAACGAGACAGCGATCAGGCAGAGCAGGAGCAGCACTTTGTCCAGACGCCGAAAATATCCTTTGATGGCAAGCCAAATGTTTTTCATATTTACGCTCCCTACTCCTTTCGTCAGGATTTACACTGCTGAAATTCACAGCAAAGCACGAAGCAATGCACTTATGCAAGCTGCTCTCCTCAAAAACACAGCAATTCCACAAAAGTCCGCAACAAAGCAGCTACCCTTTTGTGGAATGGCCTTGAATAGTCCGGGCAAACGCCCGTCCAGAACAATTTTATGATTAGAATAAACCGGAAATACTTCCCTTTTCATCCACGTCGATGAGCTCAGCGCTTGGGCGCTTGGGCAGGCCCGGCATGGTCATGATACTACCGGTAAGAACGACGACAAATCCCGCTCCCGCCGATACCTTTACCTCAGAAACGTGGATGATAAAGTCGGTTGGACGGCCCAGTTTCTTCGGGTCGTCAGACAAAGAGTATTGGGTTTTCGCCATGCAGACAGGCAGATTTCCAAACCCTAAATCGGTGATCTCAGCGATGGCCTTTTTGGCCGCAGCAGAATATTCGACCCCGTCAGCTCCATAAATATTCTTGCAGACTGCCTCGATTTTATTCTCGAGAGGCTGTTTGAGTTCGTAAATCGGTTTAAACTCACATTGACCCTCGGTTTTTTCCAAAACGTCCAAAACCGTCTCGGCAAGTTCGATGCCGCCTTCTCCGCCCTTGGCAAACACCTCGGACAGGGCGTAAGGAACCCCCAGCTCCTTACAGCACTGATCCACGACGGCGATTTCCGCCTCGGTATCAGTGTGGAAACGGTTGATAGCAACCGCAACTGGAACGCCGAACTTCCGCATGTTCTCCACGTGGGCCTTGAGGTTGACAATTCCCTGCCGAAGCGCTTCTACATTTTCGCTTGCAAGCTCAGCCTTGGGGATGCCCCCATTATACTTTAACGCGCGAACTGTCGCCACGACGACAACACAGTCAGGAGAAAGTCCCGCGTACCGGCATTTGATGTCGAAGAATTTCTCCGCGCCCAAATCGGAGCCGAACCCTGCCTCGGTGATGACGTAATCCCCTAACTTCAGGGCCAATTTCGTCGCCCGGACGGAATTGCACCCGTGGGCGATATTGGCGAAAGGTCCGCCGTGCATCAGTACAGGGGTATTTTCCAGCGTCTGTACCAAATTGGGTTTCAAAGCGTCTTTGAGTAAAGCAGTCATAGCGCCCTGAGCGTTTAAATCCCGGGCGAATACAGGCTTATTGTCATAAGTATACCCTACTAAGATACCAGCAATGCGTTTTTTCAGGTCATTCAGGTCATCAGCGAGGCAAAGAATCGCCATAATCTCACTGGCTACCGTAATGATAAAGCCATCCTCCCGGGGAACACCGTTCATCTTGCCGCCCAGGCCGACTATTACATTTCTGAGTGCCCGGTCGTTCATATCGAGGCAGCGTTTAAACAGAATGCGGCGAGGGTCGATGCCCAGCGCATTCCCCTGCTGCATATGATTGTCGATCAAGGCGCAGAGCAGGTTGTTGGCAGCCGTGATGGCGTGCATGTCGCCGGTAAAGTGGAGGTTGATGTCCTCCATGGGGACCGCCTGGGCGTATCCGCCTCCGGCGGCGCCGCCCTTGATACCGAACACCGGCCCCAAAGAGGGCTCACGGAGGGCGATGACCGTTTTTTTGCCCAGCTTGTGCATGGCCTGCCCCAATCCCACCGATGTAGTGGTCTTCCCTTCTCCGGCGGGAGTCGGATTGATGGCGGTGACCAAAATGAGCTTTCCATCTTTGCGATTCTTACACTTCTCAATGAGTTCGTCGGAAAGCTTTGCCTTGTATTTGCCGTAAAACTCCAAATCGTCGGCATCAATTCCCAAATTTTCTGCGACCTTCGCAATGGGCAGCATTTTCGCCTGCTGCGCAATCTCGATATCAGACAGCATCATGAAACCTCCAATAAAATATGTCCTGACAGCGGCGTTCTTCTGAACATCCGGCAGATATTACTGCGATTAGTATACCACACCATATAGGCTTCGTGCAACTGGAAATTGTGCAAAAAATCCCAGCGTTGCAACGCTGGGATTTGACTTGCCACTATATATTTTTAATGTAGGTGTCCATATCGATCATCTCACCGTTACGAAGGCGGGATTCCTCCAGTGCCAGTGAAATGTAGTGGCTCTGGGTCGATTTATCGATGGAGGTGAGGGCCGAACCGGGAGCACATTCGTTCCGCACCAAATCGAGAAGGCCTTTGACGAGCCTCTTATCTCCGCCGCCGTGGCCGCTGAAATCGGAAGCGAGCGTCGTCACATCTATGATCTCGTGCTCACCGCCAAATTTGCAGACGTCGATAATATTGTCGTCATTGTTGGCCTCGATGTCGCCCAGAGTACCCATTACCTTGATAGCGCGACCTGTTTTGTTTGTGAAGGCGCACATGGTGAAGTTTATGGTGGAGCCGTCCTCCATCTCCAGGTTTACTACCTGATGATCCACTACATTATTGTCGCAGTGATAGACACAGCGCCCATAGGGACCAGTCTTTAAAGCTTCCCGGATAGCCTCTTCGCTAGGTTCCAATGCGAGAATATCGCAGGGCCAGCCGGAATTTTCGTGGAGAATACCAGTATTTTCGTTGGTTACATAAATTTTCTCGGCGTCGAAGGGACAGCTTTCTTTTACCTTACACCCGTCCACGCAGCGAAGAGTGGAGCCTTCCGGCGCCCGATCTTCCCGGAACAGAGTCAGGGAACCGAAAGAGGATACCCGTTTGCAGTTTTTGCCGGAAAGCCAGACGAAAATGTCCATGTCGTGGCAACATTTCTGCAAAATCATCGGGCTCGTCATATCCGAGTTGCGCCAGTTTCCGCGAACGAAACTGTGTGCCTGGTGCCAGTAAGCCACATTCTCGATGGCCTGATTCGAAACGATTTCCCCAATGGTGCCGGAGTCAATGATCTCTTTGATTTTCTGGTAAAAAGGCGTATAGCGCAGCACGTGGCAGACCACCACATGACGGTTATACCGGTTAGCGATTTCCGCTAATCGTTTACATTCGGCTGGATCGGGGGAAATGGGTTTTTCCAGCAACAGGTGATAACCCTTTTCCAGCGCAGGGATAGCATGGCCCACATGCTGCCGATCCTGAGTGCAGATAAACATCACGTCAGCCAAACGGTCTTCCTGCAAAAGCTCCTCGGCACTGCTGAAACAGCGTTCCTTGGGAATGTTGTACTTCTTAGCCCACTTTTCCACCTTTTCGGGAATGATGTCAGCAATTGCCACGATTTCCATCTCTTCGGAATAAAGCGCCTCACACTCTGCGTAGACACTTCCCCGTCCGCCCAAGCCTACTACTGCCACTGTTACTTTTCGTTCCATATGTACCCCATCCTTTTCACAATAAAATGTGCTTCAATACCTTTTCATTATAGGATTTTCGTGGTATAATAAAAAGAGAAAATTGGGGTTAATGTTTGTATTGATGTTGTTTTTAAAGGAGTGAGAGTATGCCGAACTTTGTTGGCAAAATTTACGTCATCGACCAAAAGCCCAGCCCTATCCTTGCGGTGTACCAGTGCGGCTGGCAGCAATGCGGGCCCAACCATTCCTACGGTCCGGGTATCTGGGATCACTACGTCATTCACTACATTATCAAAGGAAAGGGAGAATTTACCTGCGGTGGAAAAACCTATCCCATCCAGGCGGGCCAGGGATTCATGATTCCTCCCAATACCACTGCCTATTACCGGGCTGACAACGACGATCCCTGGGAGTACCACTGGGTGGGCTTCAACGGTACCGAGGCCCGAAAAATGCTGGAAAAAGCAAATCTTAGCAAAGATAACCCTGTCTTTTCCTACGAAAATATTCCACGGGTACGGGAATACATGGATAAGCTCTACAACGCTTCCAAGGATTCCGGTTACAAGGAGTATGCCATGATTGGTTATCTCTACCTAATTTTTTCCTGCATCATTGAGGAAACCGTTGCTTGGGGGCGCCCGGCCCAGGATTATATCGAAAGTGCCGTCCAGTATATAGAGGACCGATGTTTTTACCGTCTGACGGTGGAAGATGTCGCTGACCACGTGGGGGTGGAGCGTTCCTATCTCTATCGGATATTCAAACGGGAGCTGGGATGCTCGGTCTCTGAATACATTCAGAAGCGGAAAATCAACAAAGCCCAGACTCTCCTGTTGGAGAGCAACATCACCGCCACCGAAATTGCCAATTCTCTTTGTTTTGACAGTGTTTCCCACTTTTCCAAAGCCTTTAAGCGGCTCACCGGCTTTACACCGACGGAGTACCGAAAAAAAGAGAAAAAAAGAGAAGTATAACAAAAAAGTCCCCGAAGTTCGGGGACTTTTTTCATCTCTATTACTTGATTTTATTGACGATCTCTTTGGTATCCCGGGCGATGAGCAGTTCCTCGTTAGTGGGAACGATCCAAACCTTAACCTTGGAATCGGGAGTGGAAATTTCGCCCTCTTTGCGGTTAAGCTCCAGATTTTTCTGAAGGTCCAGCTTGATTCCCAGATATTCCATATGGTCGCAGGCGCCTTCCCGGACGGGAGCGGAATTCTCGCCGATACCGCCGGTGAATACAACGGCATCCAAACCGCCCATAGCAGCCGTATAAGCGCCGATGTATTTCTTAATGCCATAGCGCAAAATGTCGCCGGCTAACTGGGCACGTTTGTTTCCTTCAGCAGCTGCTTTACGGATATCACGGTCGTCGTTTGTAAAGCCGGAAATACCCAAATAACCAGATTGCTTATTCAGGTAATCGCTCATCTCTTTGGGGGTAAAACCTTTCTTCTCCATCAGGTAGAGCACCAGAGAAGCGTCAATGCTGCCCGACCGGGTACCCATGATGACGCCATCCAACGGGGTAAAGCCCATGGAGGTGTCGATGGATTTTCCGCCGTCAATAGCAGTGATGGAAGAGCCGTTGCCCAGATGACAGGTAATGACTTTCAGGTCTTTGATGTTTTTGCCGATCAATTTGGCAAACCGCTGGGAAACATAACGATGGGAAGTGCCGTGGAAACCGTATCTTCTGGCGTGGTACTGCTGATAATCCTCATAGGGAACGCCAAAGGTATAAGCATAGTCCGGAATGGACTGGTGGAACGCCGTGTCAAATACGACAACTTGTGGAACCGACGGGTCGAACACTTTCTGGCAGGCTCTCAGTGCCAGCACATGGGCCGGGTTGTGGAGGGGGGCCAGCTCAGAGATGGAGCTGATCTTCTCGATGACTTCTTCGGTGACAAGTACCGACTCGGAAAACAACTCAGCACCCTGTACGATGCGGTGGCCCACAGCGGATATTTCGGAAAGGTTATCCAAAACTTTTCCCTCGCCGCTGGTCAAAACTTCAACCAGTTTCTCAAACGCTTCGGTATGGGTGGGAAACTCGCAGTCCAGCTTCAGTTCCACACCGTCGGCTGTTTTGTGGGAGATCCGTCCGCCCTCGGCGCCGATTCTCTCACAATTTCCCTTTGCGATGACATGCTCGTCTTCCATGTTGATAAGCTGATACTTCAAAGAAGAGCTTCCCGCATTGATAACCAAAATTTTCATGGGTTTTCCCTGTCCTTTCGGCGGTATTCCCGCAAATCGGGTATAACCGCTAATAATTTATCATTCCAATTATGAATTTTAACTAAATTGGACTTTTCAGAAAAATCAATGAGCTTTGCAGTATTGACTTTCTACACACTATTTTATATATTAATATAATAAGGATCAAATTTCAAGTACTTCTTTCCATTTCCTGAAAAATGGTAAAGCTGGGACAGTGAGGACGATATATGAAAACTGCAGGGATCATTGCAGAGTACAATCCTTTCCATAACGGGCATTTTTACCATGTCAGGCAAACTCGGGCCGCCGGTTATAGCCATATCGTCGCCGTCATGAGCGGCAACGTGGTGCAGCGGTCGGAAGTGGCCTGCTTTTCCAAATGGACCAGGGCTTCCGCCGCAGTAAAATCCGGTGTCAACCTGGTGATTGAGCTTCCTGCCGTCTACGCCGTAGCCAGTGCGGAAAAATTCGCATCGGCCGGCGTTTCACTTTTAGATGGACTGGGGCTCATTGATGGACTGTCTTTTGGCAGTGAATCAGGAAATTTGCAGGAGCTCTACCGTTGTGCGGAAGCCTGTATGAAAATTAATGGATCAGCTGAGCTGACAGGCTTTCTAAGCCAGGGACTTTCCTTCCCCAAAGCGCGAGAAAAATCCGTCGAACAAATCGCAGGGTCCGAAGTTTCCAAGCTTCTCCGCACGCCAAACAACATTCTGGGCGTCGAATACCTTAAGGCACTTCAGAATATCGGATCCTCCATGGAGCCTATTACCATCCGCCGCAAGGGTCCCGGCCACGACAGCAAAGAGTTTTCCACCCGATACGCCAGCGCATCCCTCATCCGGGAAACCCTCCAGCAAAAGGACATCTACGACCTGCACCGGTTCTTCCCGGAAGAAGCGTTTTATCTGTTCCGGCAGGATTTTGCCCTCAAGGCTGGTGGCGCGTCGATGTACGAGCTGACGACAGCGATTCTCTATAAACTCCGCACCATGACGCCGGAGGACTTCGCCCGCCTGCCCGACGTTTCGGAAGGACTTGAATACCGCCTCTGCGCTGAAGCGAAAAACGCCATTTCCATCGATGATTACCTCAAACGGGTCAAGACCAAGCGCTACACCATGAGCCGTCTGAAACGCATCATCATCTGCGCCCTCTTGGGCATCGACAAGGAACTGATGGAAACGCAGCCGCCTTACATCCGCGTCCTCGCCTTCGACTCCAAGGGAAAAGAGATCCTTCGGGAAGCGAAGAAGTCGGCAACTCTGCCCATCTACCATTCCTTTGCCAAGCTCCAGGAGGATTTTCCGGTTCTGGCGGAAAAAGAAGCTCTGGCTACCGACCTATTCCGATACGCCTGTCCCAAAATTCCGGCGGGTAACTCGGAGTATCAGGACAAACGGCCCTTCGCCATCCGCACAGGCGGCCGAAGATAAGACCGTCATCGCAATCATAGATTGCGGGCGGACACCGCCCCGGAACCTGGTTCTTCTATAATAAGTACCTATTTAGAAAGGAAGATTCTCGATGATTTCGATTGCAATAGACGGCCCTTCCGGTGCAGGAAAAAGCACCATTGCCAAAGCAGTCTCGAAAAAATTAGGATTTATCTACGTCGATACCGGAGCGCTCTACCGCTCTATCGGCCTCTACGTATTAAATAAAGGAAAGGACACGGCAAACCGTGAGGAAGTCGCCGCCCTCCTGCCGGAAATCAGCGTTAAAATTCGTTATGTCGACGGGGCCCAGCACGTATATTTAAATGAAAAGGACGTTTCCGACGACATCCGCAGGCCTCCCGTATCCATGGCTGCCTCCAACGTCTCAGCTCACCCGGAAGTGCGGGAATTTCTCTTAAACCTCCAGCGGCAGTTCGCTGAAGAGAACAACGTGGTCATGGACGGCCGGGACATCGGCACTGTGGTCCTGCCAAATGCCGATATCAAGATTTTCCTCACCGCCTCTTCTGAGGAACGGGCCCGACGCCGCTACAACGAGTTAATCGAAAAGGGTGAGCAGGTGGAATTCGATAAAATCCACGAAGAAATCAAACAGCGGGACTATAACGACAGCCACCGGGCCATCGCCCCGCTGAAGCAGGCGCCCGACGCCGTCTTGGTGGACACCACGGAATGCACCCTGGAAGAGTCCATCGACAAACTGGAAACCGTCATCCTCTCCCGGATGAAATAACCCGCAGAAGGAAGAATACCATGAGCTTTTATAACTTTGGGCGTGCTGTAACCACCGCCTTTGTCCGCATCATTTACCGCCTCCGGTTCGAGGGATTGGAAAATGTTCCCGAAGATCGGGGCTTTATCCTCTGCTCCAACCACATTTCTGATTTGGACCCGATTTTGGTTGCCATCCGAGTGAAGCCTCAGTGCTTTTTTATGGCCAAAGAGGAGCTTTTTAAAATTCCCGTCCTCGCCTCCATCGTCCGGGCTTTGGGCGCTTTTCCCGTCGCCCGTGGCAAGGGGGACACCGCCGCCATCGACCATGCCGTCGATGTGGTAAACAGCGGCCACGTCCTCGCCATCTTCCCGGAGGGTACCCGCACCAAAGACGGCAAACTTTTAAAACTCAAGTCCGGCGCCATCGTCGTTGCCTCCAAAACCGGCGGCGACCTTCTCCCCTGCGTCATCAAAAAAGGCAGACGGAAATTCCTGCGGAGAACTGTCACGGTCAAGTACGGCAAAGTCATTCCCAACGAAGCCCTGGGGTTAACCGGCACCTCCCCCAGCGAGATAAAACAGGCCAACAAGCTGCTGACCGCCACCCTGACCGGTATGCTGGAGGAAATCCATGACTAAAATCACCGTGGCAAAATCAGCGGGCTTCTGCTTTGGGGTTGCCCGGGCCGTGGACAAAGCCTTCGAGCTGGCGGACAGCGGCGTAAATGCCGTGACCCTTGGCCCCATCATCCACAATCCGCAGATCGTCAAGCGGCTGGAGCAAAAGGGCATCCGCTCCGTGGCCAGCGTGGACGACATCGAAAATGGTCAGACGGTCATCATTCGTTCCCATGGCGTTCCCCTTTCGGTTTACGACGCGTTAAACGGCAAAGAAGTCGTCGACTGCACCTGCCCCTTCGTCCTGAAAATCCACCGCATCGTCGCCGAGCAGTCGGCTTTGGGCCGCGTCATCCTCATCGCCGGCAACAAAGAGCACCCGGAAGTGCAAGGTATCAAAGGCCATTGCGGCGGCCCGGTCTTCACCTTTGAAACTTTGGAAGAACTCACAGAAATTTTGGACAATTTAAAACAGAATCGTGAAAAACCTGTAGCGATTGTGGCCCAAACTACTTTTAATCAAGAATTATGGAGAAATTTCCAACAAAATATCGAAAACCTCTATACAAATGTTTCGATATTTGATACAATATGTAGTGCGACTAGTTGTCGCCAGCAGGAAGCAGTAGAAATCGCACAAAAGTCCGACTACATGGTTGTCATTGGCGGAAAAGACAGTTCCAACACAAGGAAGCTCTTTCAGATATGCAGCCGGTACTGCGAAACGGTTCTGATCGAAACAAAATCAGAACTTGACAAATTGCAGATTTTACGCCATAATAGTATAGGCGTTACTGCCGGTGCTTCTACCCCGGCTGATATAATCAAGGAGGTTCTAAATACCATGAGTGAAATTATCAAAGACCAAGGCGAAGAGCTCGACTTCGCGGAACTTTTGGAGCAATCTCTTAACGAGAAATTATATACAGGGAAAAGGGTAAAAGGCATCGTCACCACCGTCGCTCCGAATGAAATCCACGTTGATGTCGGAGCAAAACAGGCCGGAATCGTTCCCGCCTCTGAAATTTCCGACGACCCCAACTACGACTTTGCGACCGAAATCAAAAAAGGCGACGAGATCGAGCTCGTTGTCATGAAGGTAAACGATCAGGAAGGCATCGTCACCCTGTCCAAGAAGCGCTGCGACGCAGAAGCAGGCTTCGATGAAATCTGCAAAGCTTATGAAGATCAGACCGTTTTGACCGGTGTCGTCACCGATGTGGTCAAAGGCGGCGTTTTGGTTCTCACCA
This sequence comes from uncultured Eubacteriales bacterium, assembly GCA_902493155.1. Taxonomy (GTDB): domain Bacteria; phylum Bacillota; class Clostridia; order Oscillospirales; family Ruminococcaceae; genus Fumia. The sequence goes on along the minus strand of CABUOE010000011.1, from coordinate 11,386 downwards.
ACAATATCAAAATCTTCATTCCTTCTTCCATGACCTCCGACCGCCGCGTCGAAGACTTAAACACCCTGCTCAAGAAGGAAGTGCAGTTCAAGGTAATCGAAATCAACGACAGACGCCGTCGTGCAGTCGGTTCCATCAAAGCTGTGCTCATGGAAGCGAAAAAAGCAAAACAGGAAGAATTCTGGGCAAATGTGGAAGTCGGCAAGGTCTACCACGGCGAAGTCAAATCCATCACCTCTTACGGTGCATTTGTTGATTTGGGCGGCGTCGACGGTATGATCCACATCACCGAGCTCTCCTGGACCAGAATCAAATCCCCTGAAGAAGTGGTTCACGTCGGCGACAACGTCGAAGTATACATCAAAGACATCGACACCGAGAAGAAGAAAATCTCCCTGGGCTACAAGAAGAGCGAAGACAACCCCTGGGAAATCTTCAAACGCGACTACGCCATTGACATGGTCGTGCCGGTCAAGATTGTCTCCATCACCACTTTTGGTGCGTTTGCACAGATCATCCCCGGCGTTGACGGCTTGATTCACATCTCCCAGATCGCCAACCAGCACATCGCAAAAGTTGCTGATGTCCTGACTGTCGGCGACGTGGTCAACGCGAAGATCATCGACATCGACTTCGACAAGAAGAAAGTCAGCCTTTCCATCCGCGCTACCCTGGAACCGGAGGAAGCTCCCGCCGCTGAGGAAGAAGCTCCCGCAGAGGAAGAGCCCGTTTCCGATTATGCTGCCGACCTGGAAGGTATCGAAGGCGTTACCATTGAATAATTTTTAAAAGTTATCCCCCGCTTTGTAATAAAGCGGGGGATTTTGTCGTTCAATCGGAATGTTCCGGTGACCGCGATGTCTTATCGCCTCGCGGTGACCGGAAAACCTATATAAAACACGGGCGGAGCAGAGCCTCGTCCCTACCCATTTCTAATATTCCCGAAAAATTGTAGGGGGCGATGCCCTCATCGCCCCGCGAACAACAAAATTCATGTGTAAAAACGCGGACTCACAAAAGACCGCCCAGGGGCGAACACTGTTCGCCCCTACTGCTTATTGGCAGTTCCTTTTTTAGTTCTCAAACCGACGTAGGATGTAGGGGCGGGGCTCTGCCCCGCGATTTTATATAGCAATGCCCTAGGACAGTAACCCCCACGGGCGAACACTGTTCGCCCCTACGGATACCTGAAAGGTTGGCAAAGCCTTTTGGAAAAGTTGGGATAAAGCTATTGACTTTTGTCGGTAATAAGTATATAATACTTTTGTCGGTAGAAAGGAGGCGCGTTATGCCGACCAAAAAAATGGGGCGGCCGACTGACGACCCTAAAACCATCCGGCTAGAGATCCGCATCAGCGAAAAAGATGCAAAGATATTGGACGATTACTGTGAACGCACAGGAAAGCGTCGCCCGGAAGGTATTCGGGAAGGCATTCGCTCGCTCAAAGACAAATAAAAACAGGAAACGGCGCAACTGTCGGTAAACATTACACGCCGTTCCCCACACCAACAAATCCTGAAAGGAACTTGTGGCATAAATATTGTATCATGTGTTGCAATTTCTTTCAAGGGCTTATTGGAATCTAACCCGTCTTAAAATGTTGGCAAAGCATTTTGGAAAAGTTGCAATAAATCCATTGACTTTTGTATGCAATAGTTGTATAATAGTTTTGCATACAAAAAGGAGGTGAATTTTTGTCTGCAAAAAAAATGGGCAGGCCCACCGAAGATCCCAAACCCCACCGTGTACAAACCAGAGTCAACGACGAAGATTTTGCAATCCTGCAAGACTACTGTAAGCGTAAAGAAAAAACACAAACGGAAGCGGTGAGGGATGGTGTCCATGCCCTAAAAAACATAAAATAACGGAAGTGGCTTCCTCTCGCAAAAGAAACAGCCACTTCCCCAAACCAGCCGTCGTCTAAAAGACAACTTCGGCTCAAATATTATACCATGAATCGAAGTTTCTTTCAAGGGATTGCTGGAATCTAAACTTGAAAGGAAAAATGCTATGATTATCCGCGACTTAAAAAAAGACCGTTACGACTATCTCTGCGGCCGCCTCAACCAAAACGCCGCTCTGGAACCGCTCTGTGCCAGCTACACTGTCACCATGAAGGTGGGAAAATATGACTACGCCATGAAAATCCAGCCGGAGCGCCACTGCCGCATGGCCATTCTGCAGGCGCTCCAAATCGACCGTCAGGACGATTACCCGGATTTTACCCTGATTACAAGCGGAAAGGTGCTTTCCTCCCTGCTGGAGTTGTTCATCGAACAAGGAATTTGAGACAAAAACCCGGAGCCGTACTTGGCTCCGGGTTTTTACGATCAGTATTTCAGCTTCCGATCTTTGAGTTTCTCGCCGCCTAAGCCCTCTTTGTTGACCTGCCGCGCCCGGGCGATGGCGAAGCCCTCGTCGGGCAAGTCATCGGTGATAGTGGAGCCCGCCGCGATAAAGGAATTGTCCCCCACCGTCACCGGGGCAATCAGATTGGTGTTGCAGCCGATAAAAGCGTTGTCCCCCACCTTGCAGCGGGCTTTATGCACCCCGTCGTAGTTGACAGTGACGCAGCCGCAGCCGAAGTTCACGTTCCGCCCGATGTCGCTGTCGCCAACGTAAGTCAGATGGGACACCGACACCCCTACATCCAAGGTAGAGTTTTTCACCTCGACGAAATCACCGATCTTCACATGGTCGGCAATGTCCGAGTCGGGGCGGATGTGGGAAAACGGCCCGATTTTCACTTCGTCTCCGATTTTTGAACGATAGCACTGAGACGCGTTGATCATCGTTCCGTCTCCGATGATGCAGTCCTCGATATGGGTGCCGGATGTCAGGGTGCAGTTCTCACCAATAACAGTGCCACCTTTCAAAACAACACCCGGATAGATGACTGTCCCCTTCCCCACTTCCACGGTATCGTCAATGAGCACGCCGTCCAAAGACAAAAACTCTACGCCCTTTTCAAACAGCCGCTCTAAAATTTTCAGCCGTTTCTTTTCTTTTTTCTCCATCGTCTTCAAAAAATCTCCCATTAAAAGCTTCCTCCTTATCTGATAAAGCCATTTTATGAACTACATTACCTTACTATTATCCCATTTTTTATGAGGTTTGTAAAGTAGAAGGAGAAAAATGTTCAAAATTCTGGATAATTGTGAAAAAAAAAATAAATTTTATAGAATACTGGAAAAATGCGATTAAATTTGCTATAATGAAACAGTGACTGAAATAAGTTGGAAAAAACTGCATAATTCGGCTTGTTTGGGCAAAAATTTTTTATATCGTGTAACCGTTCTTGTTCGCGGACCTTTTCCCTTTTTTTGAGAAATGCTGTCAGCGGACTTGTAATTGTGTATAAAATTTTGGAGGTAGATAATAATGCAGAAAAAGTATGTTTACCTGTTCTCGGAAGGTAACGCAACCATGCGTGAGCTTCTCGGCGGTAAAGGTGCAAACCTGGCTGAGATGACCAATATCGGTCTTCCCGTTCCTCAGGGCTTCACCGTTACAACAGAGGCTTGCACACAGTACTATGAAGACGGCAGAAAAATCAACGATGATATCCAGGCTCAGATCATGGAATACATCGACAAGATGGAGAGCATCACCGGCAAAAAATTCGGCGACAAAAATAATCCCCTCCTTGTTTCCGTTCGTTCCGGTGCGCGCGCTTCCATGCCCGGTATGATGGATACCATCCTGAACCTGGGTCTTAATGAAGAAGTTGTCGAAGTAATGTCCGAAATGTCCGGCAATCCTCGCTGGGCTTGGGACTGCTACAGAAGATTTATCCAGATGTACTCCGACGTTGTTATGGAAGTCGGCAAAAAGTACTTCGAAGAGCTCATCGACAAGATGAAAGCGGAAAAAGGCGTTACACAGGACGTTGATCTGACCGCTGACGACCTCAAAACCCTCGCTGGTCAGTTTAAAGCCGAATACAAATCGAAAATCGGCCAGGACTTCCCCTCTGACCCCAAAGAGCAGCTCATGGGCGCAGTTGAGGCTGTATTCCGCTCCTGGGATAACCCCCGCGCAAACGTATACCGTCGTGACAACGATATTCCTTATTCCTGGGGTACTGCTGTCAACGTTCAGATGATGGCATTCGGCAATATGGGCGACGATTGCGGTACCGGTGTTGCATTTACCCGTGACCCCGCTACCGGCGAACCCGGCCTGATGGGTGAGTTCCTCACCAACGCACAGGGCGAAGACGTTGTTGCCGGCGTCCGCACTCCTATGCCCATCGCTGAAATGGCTGACAAATTCCCGGAAGCTTTCAAACAGTTCAAAGAAGTTTGCGCTACTTTGGAAGACCACTACAGAGATATGCAGGACATGGAGTTCACCGTTGAACACGGCAAACTCTTCATGCTCCAGACCAGAAATGGTAAGAGAACCGCGAAAGCCGCTCTCAAAATCGCCTGCGACCTGGTAGACGAAGGCATGATCGACAAGAAACAGGCTGTTGCCATGATCGATCCCCGTAACCTGGACACTCTGCTCCATCCTCAGTTCGACACCAAGGCTTTGAAAGCCGCTACTCCTATGGGCAAAGGCTTGGGTGCTTCTCCCGGAGCTGCCTGCGGTAAAGCTGTATTCACCGCTGAAGACGCAGAAGCCTGGAACGCAAGAGGCGAAAAAGTCGTCCTCGTCCGTCTGGAGACTTCTCCTGAAGATATCACCGGTATGAAGGCTTCTCAGGGTATCCTCACCGTTCGCGGCGGTATGACTTCTCACGCTGCTGTTGTTGCCCGTGGTATGGGTACCTGCTGTGTATCCGGTTGTGGTGACATCATCATGGACGAAGAAAACAAAAAGTTTACCCTCGGTGGTAAAACCTTCCATGAAGGCGATTACATCTCCATCGACGGTTCTACCGGTAACATCTACGACGGTATCATCCCCACCGTTGACGCTGAGATCGCTGGCGAATTCGGCCGCATCATGGCTTGGGCCGACGAGTTCAGAACCCTGAAAGTACGCACCAACGCCGATACTCCTGCTGACGCTAAGAAAGCAAGAGAACTGGGCGCTGAGGGTATCGGCCTTTGCCGTACCGAGCACATGTTCTTTGAGGCAGAGAGAATCGCTGCTTTCCGTGAAATGATCTGCTCTGATACCGCAGAGGAAAGAGAAGCAGCTCTCGCTAAGATCCTCCCCTATCAGCAGGGCGACTTTGAGAAACTCTATGAGGCTTTGGAAGGCAATCCTGTCTGCATCCGTTTCCTCGATCCTCCTCTGCACGAATTCGTTCCCACTGAGGAAGCCGATATTGCTGCTCTCGCAAAAGCTCAGGGCAAAACTGTTGAGGATATCAAGAATATCATCTCCAGCCTCCATGAGTTCAACCCCATGATGGGTCATCGTGGATGCCGTCTGGCAGTAACCTACCCCGAAATTGCAAAAATGCAGACTTCCGCTGTCATCCGCGCTGCCATCAACGTGAAGAAAGCGCATCCTGATTGGAACATTGTTCCCGAAATCATGATTCCCTTGACCGGCGAAGTAAAAGAGCTGAAATACGTCAAAGATGTAGTAGTTGCTACTGCCGATGCGGAAATCGCTGCGGCAGGTACCGATCTCAAATACGAAGTCGGCACCATGATGGAAATTCCCAGAGCTTGCTTGACCGCTGACGAAATCGCCACCGAGGCTGAATTCTTCTGCTTTGGTACCAACGATTTGACTCAGATGACCTTCGGTTTCAGCCGTGACGACGCCGGCAAATTCCTCACCGCTTACTACGACAAAAAGATTTACGAAAACGATCCTTTCGCAAAACTTGACCAGGACGGCGTAGGCAAATTGATGAAAATGGCTGTAAAACTCGGCAAAGAGACTCGTCCCAACATTCACTGCGGTATCTGCGGTGAGCATGGCGGCGATCCTGTTTCCGTTGAGTTCTGCCATAGCATTGGTTTGGATTACGTTTCCTGTTCTCCTTTCCGCGTTCCGATTGCTCGTTTGGCTGCTGCTCAGGCTGCTATCAAATCCTCTAAATAAGGCTGCAAAACAGTATCTAAGTTTACTAAAGAGCGTGCCCTCAACTATATTAGTTGAGCGGGCACGCTCTTTTGCTGTTCTATTAACAAGTTTTGGTTGCAATGGACGTCCCAGGTAAAAAATGAGTCCGAAAGATATCGAAAAAATTTGTGGACAATAAGCCTTGACATACCATTTTTATTATGCTATGTTCTACTAGACAAACCCAATTTTGATTATGACAGTAGAGGGCGTGTATCATAATATGGAAAAAAATTTTGACGCATGGAATGAACGATTCGGCTGGTACTGGTTTGGAGCGGAAAAGATTTTTCAGTGGGACAGTGAAAAATTTGAAAAAGATGCTAAGGAATATAAGGAGAATGGGATTACCACCATTATCCTCTTCGGCTCCCATTTTAGGTATTCTTTTTGGGCCTATTGGGACGACATCGTTAAAATGATCGGGAAAATTACCGAGGCATTTCATAAGTACGGCATTAAAGTTATTGAGCATCACAGTACCCATCTGACCTATGCGCCCATTCTGGGATCGGACTGGGGAAACGTTAAAAAAGGTCAAACCTATAAGGATCTGGACGAGTTCCCTAACTTTTTTGAAACGTCTCAAGCAAATCCCATACTGGGCGGAGCGAGAATGGATGATTTCGCCCAAATAGACGGCAGTTCCGGAAAAAAGGCCCTCAGTTCCTATATCCACACCGAAGGAAAAAACATGGACTGGATTTTCAAGCACTATACCGGAAACGCTCACTGCTTTAACCATCCGGCCTATGAAACTTCCTACAAAGAACACTTGGCAAAAATCATCGCCACCGGTGTCGACGGAATTATGAACGACGATGTACAGTGGTTTGGCGGAGGCACCGCCTGTACCTGTGAATACTGCCGCGAAAAATTTAGAAACGAAACCGGCTATGAACTCCCCTCGCCGGAAAACTGGGCCGCTTTCTATGAAAATTACAGCGATCCTGTCTACATTGCCTGGAAAAAGTTCAAAAAACAGAGCAGCGCAGATTTCCATTTCAGATTGGATGCATTCTATCAAAGTCTGGGCTTTGACCCTATGCGTCCCGCATACTGCGCCGAAGTACTGCCCTTTGATACCACCTGCTACGGCTTTGAAGGCGGCGCTCCCCTTTGGGATTATATTTTCCAGGAGTGCTGCGGCATTATTCGGGAGTCTTATGTTTGCTTTGCTGGTGAAGCGGTTCACCGCTATGCCCTCGCCCGCCGATACAATGTGCCCTCTATGGCGCTGATGTACCCTTCCACAAAAGACAGCACCTATGCGGGCTGGGCATTGTCCCGATCCTGGGGGCAGCTCTTTACCGGTACCAACGGCACAATCCCCATTCTGTTTGACAAAGATTACCGGACTTTTGAGAAAAAGAACGAAGAATTTTACTTCGAGCCTGATAAAATCAGCGATATCTCCTTCTATTTTTCCAAAAAAACCCGCGACTACTGCGATCACGACGCTCCACGCAAGTTTATGAAGCCATTGATGAGCTATATCGAATCCGCTTATGTATCCGGTATCGGCTGCGATATGGTTTTTGAAGAAGACAGTATCGATGTGCTGTGCCAGCATAAGATGATTGCGGTAATCAGCGTCGAGGCGATGGATCATGCCGAATTGCTGAAGCTGAAAGAATATGTTGAGCGGGGCGGCACCCTGTACATTTCCGGTGTTTTTGCGGAAAAGAATGATACCTATCAGCGGCGCGATTTAAATACGGCCCTCAAAATTTTGGGGATGCAGTCAAAGGTCAGTCCCCTCCAAGCGCAAACCCCGGTCACGGTCAACTATAACGGAAAAACGCTGAAACTAAAAAAAGCTCTGGTACACAATATCTTTGTGGAAACATCGGGCGTTCCTTTTGCCAAGACCAAAGACGGATTCTGCGCCGGTGTCATCGAATCCATCGGCAAGGGAAAAATTATTTTCTTCTCCGGTGAAACTGGTGACAATCCTATCCAGCCCGCCGCCTGGAAAAATCCAAACCCGGACGAAAAAACATTTGTGGAAGGCGCCCAGATCGACGCTATGAAACAGGAAAACGGCGGAATGGTGTCCCTGCTGGCTGGAAAAAGGATCTCTGTCGTGGGCGCTCCGGACATTGTTCCCACTCTGTACCGAGTACATCCCGGAATGGCGCTCCACCTGGTGAATACAGCTAATATGATCTCCAAGACGGACAGTTACGTAGAGGTAGATGAGCCCCTTCCCCAGTTCATGGATACGGACCCGGACAGAAAACTTCTCCCGGAACTTGTGGTAAAACTGGATCACGTCCAGTTGGGAGAGAAGGTAAAGGCAACTATCGCCTCTCCTGAAATAGACGCAGAACGGGAAATACCGATTCGCAAAATCGGAGAAGACGGATATGAGATCACCATCCCCGCAGATCTGTTCTCAGGATATGCCCTGGTGAAGCTCTGTTTTTAGGAAAAACGCGGCTGTCACTCCTCACACATCTTTAAGGTATCAGGTTTTCAAATACTATTATCATTTTTCAAGGAAGTGGAACATGGAACTGGAACAAATCCGAGCCCAAATCAACGCCCTCAATGAGGAACTGCTACGCTTATTTGAAAAGCGGATGCAACTCTGCGGTCAGGTAGCGGAATATAAAAAAGAACACCATATGGATATTTTTGTCCCCGCCCGGGAAGTAGAAATCCTCGAATGGGTGAAATCAAACGCTCAAACAGAGTTTTCCACCTATGATATGGAGTTTTTCAACTGTTTGCTGAACTTGAGCCGCAGCTATCAGCAGTCCATCGTAGGAGACGGTCCCTCCGCCCCTGTACCCGCTGTCAAAACCGATCGGCTGTTGCTTCTGCCCCTGTCCCCCGACGATGCCGAACCGGTCTTTTCCCTGACTTCCAACCCGGAAGTCACCAAATATATGCGTTTTGACACTCACAACACCGTGGAAGAAACCCGCAGCCTGATTGCGGATTACTGCAGGCCGGGAAACTTAGCCTACAAAGTTCTGCTGGCGCAAACCGGCGAATTCATCGGCGTCTTTGCCCTCAAAGCTTCGGAAGAAGCCCCCGCCGCAGTCGATATCAGCCTGTTTACGGCGCCGGACAGTTGGAACCAGGGCTATGCTGCTGAAATCCTCTTAGCCGCCAAGGATATGGCCGCCCACTTTATGCAGGCGGATTCCTTGCTAGCCTATGTAGTTGCTGACCACACCGTCTCCTGTCACGTGTTGGAAAAAGCCGGCTATCATCTGCGAAAAACGTTGACCTTCGACGATTGGAGCGGAGCGTTACAGGTTTATCAACTGCCGCTTAAATCCAATACATAACGTTTTAACGTAAAAAGGAACGGATTTTTATCCGTTCCTTTTTATGCGTTTTCCTTTAAAATTCTGCCGTCTCTCAGAAGGCTTTTAAGCCCCTCTTTATCTTGCCGCTCCAACACTTCCCGATATTCCTGCAAATGCTTCATGATGGTGTCCAGCTCGAACAGGAGCGGCTCCCGGTTCATCAAAAACAAATCCGTCCACATGTCCTCGTTGAGCTTGGCCACTCGGCTCAGATCCTGGAAACTCCCGGCCGAGAACCCGCTCTGGTTCTGCAGCGTGGGGCTTTTTACATAAGCGTTGGATATCACGTGGGCAATTTGAGAGGTAAAAGCGATGGTCTCGTCATGCGTCCGGCAGTCGGTAATGACGATACGGGAAAAGCCAAGGGCTTTGGCCAAATCTTTGACCGTCTTCAGTTTTTCTGCATCGGTATCCGGCATAGGGGTCATAATAAAGCTTGCCCCTTCGTACAAATCCGGCAGAGAATATGCAAACCCAGAAAATTCTCGTCCCGCCATGGGATGTGTCCCGATAAAAGTCACGCCATTCTGGCCAAGCAGATTTTCCGCCGCTTCCACCACCGCCGTTTTGATGCCGCAACTGTCGATGACAATACCGTCCTTTTTAAAATCGCCTGCGTGCTCCGTTAAAAAGGCAATCGTCTGCTTCGGATGGAGGCACACAATGATTAAATCACAATCCTGCAAGCCCTGTACTTCCAATATACCGTCAATGGCCCCGACTTTTAGCGCTTCTTGAAGGGTGCCGGAATCCCGATCCATCCCCAGGCATTGATGGTTGGTTTTTGCTTTGATCGCCCGGCAAAAGGAACCCCCAATGAGGCCCAACCCTACTACACCAATTTTCATGGATTTTTCCTTTCCGGCTTAGCACCTAAAATTTCTATATCGCTTTAAAGTATAGCAGCTTTAAAGCGATAAGTCAATGACTAACCCTTCATGCAATCAGTAAAACTTTATCTTATTCTTGTGTATCCCCTTGGGGTATGCTCTCTTCTGCATTCCATAATAGAAAAGCCGGCCGATTTTTCGGCTGGCTTTTTTCACTCATTATTTAAACTGCTTTAATTTTGCCCCGCTGTACGATTTTTACCACAACCGTCAGCACAATAAACAGCAGTGCAATCTCAATAGGAAGCAAAGTAAGGTTTTTGATTACCCGCGCGCCTAAAATTCCCCAAAACGCTTTGTTGTAAAGGATGGCGCTCCAGAGTGTTCCAAGGATGATGTTGACGAAAAAGGTAACGGTCACCTTGGCTCCGATGGCTTTGGGCAGACTGGGCTTCATCTTGTAGAAGAATAAGCCGTAAATCACGCCGCCCAAAATGGCGTTCAGGGTATATCCGGGGAAAAAGGGACCGGTGGGTTTGATGACATATTTGATAATATCCCCTGCTCCGGCGGCCAATCCTCCGGCAACCGGGCCATACATCATACCCAGCAGCGCCGTCACAAGATAACCCACCCCGATTTTAATCGAAGGCGTTACCTGAACGGTAAAAAAGGAAAGTACAATGCTCAAAGCGAGCAGCAGTCCCATTCCAGTGAGGGAACGCAGGCGTTTGAATTCCATTGTGGAATCCACAAACTTTCTTCCCAGGGTTTTGAAAAAGTATAATACTCTCACAGCAGATACCTCCTTAGATAAATTTGCTGTACATCGCAAAGAGGTATTTGCCTCATTTTAGATTGTAACAGCGGGATGCAACAACCAGACCGCAAGCGATACCGCTTTTCGTCCCGGCAGCAACTCCCCGTCTGCCGGACACTTAACGCCTGTTTGTCTACTCTGCTCATGTAAGGATTATTATAACAGGAAACCTCTGTAGAATCAATAGAAACAAGAAATTTCTTCCATAACAGCTATAAAAATCGTCACTTCAGCCCCAATTTCTGCCGAATTTGTTCCTCGTTGCAGACAATCTGTTCTTTGAACACAATAGCGTCCCGATTCTCCAGATACCAGTGGTAGCTGTTTCTCAGCCCCTCGATAAAATCCGTCTCATGGGGGCAGATTTCATGTATACGGG
>CABUOE010000010.1 GCA_902493155.1 uncultured Eubacteriales bacterium | reverse complement strand
CGAAGCGTTGGCCGATTTTCCGAAAGACTGCCAAAATATCATATTATCCAAAATTTGGGGGTAAAAAGGCGATTATTCATATATTGTTTACATTTTAAGCCGCAACAAAAATAAATAACGGGTACACTTATATTATGAACGCGGCCGGTGTGGCTGTGGTGAAAGGAACAATCGAAAGATGCAAAAAATGATAGCTCTGTTGATGGCAGCTTTGTGTGCCGTCGCATTTGTATCCTGTAACAATTCGTCAAACGGTTCCGGATCGTCCAATGAATCCTCGAGTGGGGCGGCTGTAAGCAACGCCACTTCCGCAGAGATCTTTGACGCGATCAATTCGGCTTTTGCCGAGAAATATCCCGATGCAGGGGCGGTGATTCCAAACATGCCGCAAGATGTGGATGATACCGTTCTCCAGGATAAGTTCGGAATTGATATAGGCGACGTGGAGGATTACAAAGGGCAGATTGCCGGTACGATGACCAACTGCGATATGCTGCTCATCGTTAAGGCAAAGGACGGAAGGATCGATTCTGTCCGTGCATCTCTCGAGAGTGCCAAGGAAGCACAAACAGAACAATTCGCATCCTATGGAGTCATGGGGAACATTGAGCGGACAGCGGCCTCTAAGGTAGTAACCAACGGCAATTACGCTGCTCTGATCATGGTTGGGGTTCTGCCGGACGACCCGGATGCGGCTCTGGACTTCGACAGCGATGTAAAACTCGCGGAAGACACCTTTAACAGGACAATTGACGGAACGAAGTAACAATTGTCAACAAAAGCTGTGAGCACACAGCGGTCAGATATTTTGTGAGAAACAGGGAGGTGCGTTTTTAAAACAAAATGAAAACAAAGATAAAAAAAGCGTACAGTTGGGGGTACGCTTTTTTTATTTTGCAAACTTTTGAAAACGGTGAATCATCTAATCCTTTGTATTGGCGGGTTCGCAATTTGAAAAAGGGTATGATGTTCACAAAAAACGGAAACTTTGAAAAACATAAAGTGCGGACAGACACTTATGTATCATTTTTGTAAAATTACGGAAATTCCCTATATTTTTGTCAAATGTTGTGGCATAATAACTTAGCGGATGCGCAAATTGTTATCCCTGTGGAAAGATGATATATTTCCGCTTCTTGGCTCTGTCGGTACAAAACCTCAGCGGGGCACTCCGACTTTTCAACCTTTGACGGAATTTTGTGGAGGGACAGAATGTCCCTGTGACTCTGCAGTGACTTTTGAATAAATGAGGGAATTATTTTGGTTTTCAGCAGTATTTTATTTTTGTTCCGGTTTATGCCGGTGGCCTTTCTGATTTATTACTTATCCCCCAAAAAGATGAAAAACTTCTCCCTGATGGTGTTAAGCCTCATCTTCTATGCCTGGGGAGAACCCAAATATCTGCCGATCATGCTCTTTTCCATCGTCCTGGATTATTCCTGCGGACTGGGGATGCGGCGGTTCAAAGACAGCAAAGCGCTGCGACGAATGTTCCTCAGTTTCTCGATGGTAGGAAATCTGGGGATGCTGTTTTTCTTTAAGTACACCAATTTTTTCATCGACAATATCAATGGCCTGTTCGGACTGGCAATACCGGCTATGTCGCTGACTTTGCCGCTGGGCATCAGCTTCTACACCTTCCAGACCATGAGCTACACCATCGACGTCTATCGGGGAAAGGTGGAGGCGGAGCCTAACATCATCAATTTCGGTGCGTTCGTTGTACTGTTCCCGCAGCTTATTGCCGGCCCTATCGTCAAATACTCCGATATTTCTAACGAGCTCAAAAACCGGCGGATGAACCTCTGCCAGATCGAGGATGGCATCCGGATGTTTATCATGGGGTTGGGAAGTAAGGTTCTCATCGCCAACAACGTCGGTGCCCTATGGACCGAAGTGGAGGGGATGAATGTAGCGGGGATTTCCTCGGGGCTGGCCTGGCTGGGGATTATCGCCTTCTCCTTTCAGATTTACTTCGATTTTTCGGGATATTCCCTCATGGCCATCGGACTTGGCAAAATGCTGGGCTTTGAGTTCCCGCAAAACTTCAACTATCCCTATATTTCCCGCAGCATCACCGAATTTTGGCGCCGCTGGCACATGACCCTCAGTTCCTGGTTTCGGGAATACCTCTATATTCCCCTGGGCGGCAACCGGGTAAAGCCATGGCGGATGTATTTTAATCTGTTTGTGGTTTGGGCCTGTACCGGCTTTTGGCACGGGGCAAGCTGGAACTTTGTTTTCTGGGGGCTGTTTTTCTTTGTGGTGCTGGTCATTGAGAAAAGGTTTCTTCTCAAATACCTGGAAAAAAGCAGGTGGGTTTCTCATATCTATGTCATTATCCTGCTGATTTTAAGCTGGACGCTTTTTGCCATTACCGATTTTTCTCAGCTGGGACTTTACTTTGGGAAGATGTTCGACTTTACCGGAGGTGTGGAGTGGCTTTACTACCTGAGAAATTACGGTGTGACGCTGATTCTGTGCTGCATCTTCTCCACGCCGCTTTTAAAAAAGCTCTACGAGAAAAAAATCCAGTATCATCCGATTCTCAAAACGGTGCTTTTAGGTCTGGTGCTGGTACTTTCGGTGGCCTATCTGGTGGACGCGTCCTACAACCCGTTTTTGTATTTTAGATTCTAACAAGGAGGCAGCAACTTTATGAAACAGCGCGAACAAAAGCATTCCTGCCTCTGGCTTGTCCTGTTTTTTGGAATTTTCATCGGAGTGTTTACGGTGTGGGATTTGCTGATGCCGGCCAAAAACTTTTCGGAATTTGAAAACCGGTATTTGAAGCAGCGGCCAACCTTTAGCTGGGACGGATTGATGGACAACAGCTATACCCAGAGCTACGAGAGCTTTATCAACGACCAGTTCGTCCTGCGCAACCAGTGGATCGACTTGAAGTCCAAAACGGAGACCGGTCTCCTCAAGGTGGAAAACAACGGCATTGTCTACGGCAGGGAAGGCATGATGTTTGAAAAATATCAGTCCTTTGATTCAGAGCAGCTCCAGAAAAATCTGGGGTTTCTCGAAGAATTTGCCCAGGGAAAAGAGAACCTGACATTTGCAGTGATTCCCAGCGCCTATGAGATTTATCCGGAAAACCTGCCTTACGGGCTTTTGCAGGTAAATCAGAAAAGTGAAATTGAGGCCATTTACGCTCGGTTGGGCGCGCATATGCAGACCATTGACCTATATCCCACGCTGACGGAGCACAAGGATAACGATATCTACTACCGCACCGATCATCACTGGACGACGGACGGAGCGTATCTGGCTTACGTTCAATATTGCGCCACAAAGAGGCTCAATCCCGTAAACATCGGCAGCCTCAGCCGGAAAGAGGTAGAGGGCTTTTACGGCACTTACTTTAACAAGAGCAAAAATACCTCCGCAAAGCCCGACACTCTCACTTATTTTGAGATTCCCATGGAGAGTGTCAACATAGACGGGGTGGAGAAGGATGGATATCTGGATACCCTCCAGTTTGAGGGACGGGATAAATACGCCGCTTTCCTTTATGGAAACAACGGGGTGACAGTGCTCCAAAGCGGAAACAATCAGGACCATCAGGATGGAAAGATTTCCCGCATTTTGCTTATCAAGGATTCCTTTTCCAACTGCTTTGCCCCTTTCCTCACCTATAACTACGATGAGGTGTATGTGGTGGATTTACGATCCTTCCCAAAAGGAATGACGGAGCTTGTAGAGAACACCGCATTCGACGATATCCTCATCATGTACAATTTTATGAACCTGGAGTCGGACACCAATCTGTACCGGTTAAAATACTAAAAGTGGAATGAAATAGAAAAAGGCAGACGAATTTCCGTCTGCCTTTTTCTTATGCAAGTGAATCAGTTTGTTCCCGGCACAGCTTAATAAAAGCCTGTAGGGCGGAGGAAAGGTATTTGTTCTTATGGTAGATGATGGAGAATTTCCGCTTGAGCTGTAAATCTTTTACCGGTATCCTTTGCAGTTTGCCTTCCCGGATCTCATTGCCTACCAGGCGGGAGGGAAGCACCGAGATACCAATGTTCATCCTGACGGCATTGAGGATGGCCTGGGTGCTGATGCATTCCCAGCGAGGCTTGACCGACAGGTTGTGGAGCGTCATGGCGTTGTCGAAAAGCTGTCTCGTTCCGCTGCCTATTTCCCGCAAAATCAGCGGTTCCCGAATCAACTCTTGAGCGGAGACTTCTTTTTTCTGCTCCAAGGGGTTTTCATTACCGCAGATGGCCACCAATTCGTCGTCCAAAAAAGGGGAGACGATCAGTTGGTCAGAACGGGGGATTCCTTCAATGAGGGCCAGGTCCAGCTTATTTCCCAGCACCATTTTTTCGAGGACGTCAGAGTTTTCCACAGTGGCTGATAGGGAAAGGTGAGGAAATGCCTGCTCGAATTTTTGAGCGTAAAAGGGAAGGAGACAGGTGCCGATGGTGACGCTTGCCCCCACTCGGATAGTACCGGAAGCCTCGGCGTTTCTGATACTCTTTTCCATCTCATCAAAGAGGGCGGTGATATGCCGGGCATAGCCAAGAACCTGCTCGCCCGCTTCAGTCAGGTAGAGCTTGCGGGAAATTCGATCGAAGAGGCGGACGCCGTAATACTCTTCCAGCTCGCTGATGGCGAGACTCACCGATGGCTGGGCGATATAAAGCGCCTCCGACGCCTTGGTAATGGTCTTATAGTCGCAGACGGCAACGAAAATTTTCAAATGCCGCAGTGTCATTGCGTTTCCTCCTTTTCGGCAGTAATTTCATATAAAAAGCAGTGCCCCTGTTTCCCGACCCGCTGAATGAGTCCCAGCCGATACAGCAGATTGACGGTGTTTTGAGTCGCCTTGGGCGGAATGGCTGCCGCTTTGCGAAAATCCGCTGTGGTAAAGGGCGATTTGAGACCTTCCGGCAGGAAAATCCTGTAATCGTTAAGACGGTCGACCGATACTTCGCCTAAAAAGGAAATTGGAATCCGGTCACAGCGTACAGAGCCCCGCTTTCCGTTGTTTCCCCAGCCGTTTTGGTAGCGGTATTCCTCCAATTCCAGCAGGACGATTTTCAGGTGGAGCCGGGGATGGCCCAAAAAGTCGCGAATCTTATAAAGCTCGTTAAAAGCGTCCTGGGGTTTGCCCCTGCGGGGAGATTTTCGCCGGGAGGAAATGGCACCAGTGTCCGGGTCGATCCAGCAAAGCCACTTGATTTCCGCTACCGGGTAGACTACCGTGACGTCGCAGACCTCCAGGAAAGCAGAAAGCTTTTTGCGGAGCCTATCGAAGCTTCTCGTCTGGATTTCGATGATTCCGTTTTCTCCCACAATGTCGGCCACGTACCCGCCGATTCGGGTTTCGTGGTTTTCTTCCTGGGGCTCGTAGCAGTATTTGAGCACGGCGTGGAGCGTTTTTTCCCCCAGCGTTCCAATGCCCTGAGACTGCTGGTTGCCGTCCCGCACCCGCTGGCAGGCCTGTTCAAATACATCGATGTCCATTGAAATCCCACTCCGTTTACAGTATCTCGCGACGAACTCTTCCATGGGGAACGCGCCGACGCAGCTTAGTTTCCTTTGGCCCATTCCGCTGATTTCAAACCGCATTTTGCAGCTGACGTCGTCACCGTTAAGGTGAAACCTGCTCCAAGAACCAGTACACTTTGTGTGCCGTTTGTGGATATTATACTACATCCGCAAATTCCGCAGGAATTTGTAGGCGGATTTATCCGCCGTAGTTCTGCGCCAGCAGAACCGGATGATGATAAAAGAAACGCAACGCCAAAACCTTGCGTTTTGGCAAGCCGCACCTGGTGCGGACAAAAGTTTTGTAATAAAACTTTTGCAGTTGCGTTTATTATACCATACCCGCAAGCCTTGTTAGGCTTGCAATGCCGCTTTCAGCGGCATAAAACGGCTAGAGCCGTTTTGCTATGGTGATAATCATCCACAAAAAGTTTTGTCATACAAAACTTTGCGCCTTCGGCGCATGGCACACAACGTGTGCCAGCTGTGGATATTATACCACGCCTTTTTGCAATCAGCAATTGGACAACCGGCAAATTTGTGATACAATGAGAAAAAGACTGAAAAAAGAGGTGGCTTTATGCTTTCCTACCGGCTGATTCGCTCCAAACGGAAAACGGTTGCTGTTTTTATCACAAAAGACGCTCAGGTAGAAGTGCGCGCGCCGTTACGGGCTTCCGCTTCCTTTATCGAGAGATTTCTCGCCGAAAAAGAATCCTGGATTTAGGCGCATTTGGAGCAGCGGAAGCGAGACCTGTTAAAACGGGCGGATTTTTCGGTGGGGGAAGGGGACACGCTCTTGTTTCTTGGGCGGGAATACCCGGTGCATCTGTCGCTGGGATATCACAAACCATTCTTCAATGGAGAGCAGTTTCTGTTGCCGCAACAGGATTTTTCCGAAAACAAGCCGCTGATTATTGGGCTATACAAAAATCTTGCCCAAAGCTATATAGATGAAAAGGTGCAGTTTTACAGTGGCCTTGTCGGGGTTACACCGTCGGCGGTCAGAGTTGGAAGCGCCAGCACCCGATGGGGGAGCTGTTCCGGAAAAAACAGCTTAAATTTCACCTGGAAATTGATTTTAGCGCCGGAAAAGGCAGTGGATTACGTAATCGTTCACGAGCTTTGCCACATTCTCCAACATAACCATTCGCCACGGTTTTGGAAAGAAGTGCAGCGGGTGCTGCCGGACTATAAGGAGCGGGAACTGCTGCTGCGGCAGCTGCAAAAACGCCTTGCTGCAGAAGATTGGTGAAAAGGGGTTGCAAAAACGCTGCATATGCGTTAAAATAATGACAAACGGGTGGATGGATTGCATCTGTGCGCCGGTTCTTTTAAAAATTTAGATTTCTGACCCAATTGCAAGGATTTTCCGAGCAAACGGAACAGTATCGTCATAGGATTTCTCCTGCGATGCGGGGGATTTCTGTCCATATGATTATACGCTCCTTTTTGCTTCGGCAAAAAGGAGTTTTTTGTTGCCTTTCGATCAGAAATCATAAAAAGAATTTGGGCCTTTCATGTTTTAGTAGAGAGCGGCCAAATGTTTGGAAAGGGATGATTGCTTTATGGAAAAACGGCTGGGAGTCGTGGGGATTGTAGTGGAGGACAACAGCATGTCCGATGAAATCAACAATTTGCTCCACCAGTATAGTGAAATTATCGCCGGGAGGATGGGTCTGCCCTATCGGGAACGGCAGGTAGCGGTGATTTCCCTCATCGTCGATGGGACGATGGACCAGATCAGCGCCATGACCGGAAAGCTGGGGAAACTCCCAGGGGTTTCGGTCAAATCGGCTATTTCGAAAGGATAGGATATGAGTAAAATTACCGGCACTTTGGAGCAGATTCTCACGGGGAAGGATCTGACGCCCGAGCTTCTCGTCCCGGCCCTGGAAGCGGAAGGGGAGGAACTCAATGAGCTTTTTGAGTCAGCCGACCGGGTGCGGAAACAGTTTTGCGGGGACACAGTACACATCCGGGCGATTGTCGAGTTTTCAAACCATTGTCGCTGCGACTGCGCCTACTGCGGACTGTTCGCAGGGAATAAAAACCTCACTCGTTACCGGATGACAGCAGAGGAAATCGTCGAGACGGCTCTGGAAACGGCAAAAGCCGGATACCGGACGCTGGTGTTCCAGAGCGGGGAGGATTTGTGGTACAGCAAGGAGCGCTTCGGGGAGATTATCCAAAAAATCAAGGAGAAAACGGATTTGATCCTCACCCTGAGCGTAGGAGAACGGCCTTTTGACCACTATGCGTATTGGAAAGAGTGCGGCGCCGACCGGTTTCTCATTAAGCATGAGACAGCTGACCGGGTGCTTTACGACCGCTATCACCCCCACAGCAATTACGAACAAAGGCTTTGCTGCCAGCAAAACCTCTACCAGCTGGGTTACGAGCTGGGTAGCGGGTTTATGGTGGGGCTGCCGGGACAGACGGTCAAAACCCTGGCGGAAGATATTCTCCACCTGAAGGATCTGCAAGTATCCATGGCGGGCGTTGGGCCTTACATCTGTCATCCGGGGACCCGGCTTCGGGGAAGCGAGGATGGCAGCGCCGAACTGACCCTCAAGGCGGTTGCTCTGTCCCGCATCGTGTTAAAAGACGTGTATCTGCCCTCCACGACGGCGCTCAACATCAAAGGCGGATTGCGGGACGCATTAAATTGCGGCGCCAACGTCATCATGCAGAAGGTGACACCCTACCGCTACCGGGATTTGTACGATATCTATCCCGGGCGGGAAACCAAAGACCTGGATTTGAAAAGTCAGCTTGACGATTTGAAGAGCGTTTTGACTCAGATGGGCAGAACGGGCCTTTGAAAAAATGACTATTTGGATGGAATGTAATGGACAGTTTATAAAATCAAGAAGGAGACGAGTGAAATGGCAGTTTATAACCCAAAATCCCTCCGGGCAGAGGAATTCATAAACGACGGAGAAATTTTAGAGACGCTGGAATACGCAGAGAAAAATAAACACAACGTCCAGCTCATCGACGAAATCTTAAACAAAGCACGACCCCAGAAAACCGCAACTGGGACGGTCTGCAAAGGGCTGACCCACCGGGAGGCTTCTGTCCTGCTGGCCTGCGACATCCCCGAAAAGGTGGAGGAAATCTACCGCATTGCGGAGGAGATAAAGCTGGCCTTTTACGGCAACCGCATCGTCATGTTTGCGCCCCTGTACCTTTCTAATTACTGCGTAAACGGCTGTCTGTACTGTCCGTATCACCTGAAAAATAAGCACATTGCTCGGAAAAAGCTCACCCAGGAGGAAGTAAGGCGGGAAGTGATCGCCTTGCAGGACATGGGGCATAAGCGGCTGGCCATCGAAGCGGGGGAGGATCCTGTCAACAACCCTATCGAGTACATCCTCGACTGCATCAAGACCATCTACAGCGTCAACCACAAAAACGGCGCTATCCGCCTGGTCAACGTGAACATCGCCGCCACCACGGTGGAAAATTACCGCAAACTGAAGGACGCGGGCATTGGCACCTATATCCTGTTCCAGGAAACCTACCACAAGGAGAGCTACTTAAAACTGCATCCAACTGGACCAAAGCACGACTACGACTATCACACCGAGGCTATGGATCGGGCGATGGAGGGCGGTATCGACGACGTGGGACTGGGAGTTCTGTTTGGGTTGGAGCTCTATAAATACGAGTTTGCGGGGCTTATCATGCACGCCGAGCATTTGGAGGCCGTTCACGGCGTCGGCCCTCATACCATCAGCGTTCCTCGGGTGAAGCACGCCGACGATATCGATCCGGACGTCTTCGACAACTCGATCCCCGACGAGATGTTTGAGAAAATCATCGCTTGCATCCGTTTGGCGGTGCCTTATACCGGCATGATCATCTCCACGAGAGAATCCGAAGAGGTGAGGGGGAAGGTACTCAATCTGGGCATCTCCCAAATAAGCGGTGCGTCCCGCACTTCGGTGGGCGGGTACACTGAGGAAGAGCGGCCCCACGATTCCGAGCAGTTCGACGTCTCCGACCAGCGCACCCTGGACGAGGTCGTCCGCTGGCTCATGGAAAACGGGCATATTCCGTCCTTCTGCACCGCCTGTTATCGGGAAGGCCGGACGGGTGACCGGTTTATGAGCCTCTGCAAGAGCGGGCAGATTTTAAATTGCTGCCATCCCAACGCCTTAATGACTTTGACGGAGTATCTGGTGGATTACGCGTCAGAGGAGACGAAAAAAATCGGCTTTGAGCTGATTGAAAAAGAACTCACAAAAATTCCAAAGGACAAAGTAAGGGGCATCGCCGCTCAGCATATCGAAGACATCAAAAACTCCAACAGCCGGGATTTCCGGTTCTAGGAGAAGGAGGAAAAGCAAATGCAGGATACACCCCGGGCAAACCGGTTGCACATTTCCTTTTTCGGCCGCACCAACAGCGGTAAATCCACCCTCCTAAATCAGTTGGCGGGGCAGGAAATTTCTATCGTTTCCGACGTGGCGGGAACCACCACCGATCCT
This sequence comes from uncultured Eubacteriales bacterium, assembly GCA_902493155.1. Classification (GTDB taxonomy): domain Bacteria; phylum Bacillota; class Clostridia; order Oscillospirales; family Ruminococcaceae; genus Fumia. The sequence continues at coordinate 18,247 of CABUOE010000010.1, read as the reverse complement.
GTCTACAAGGCGATGGAATTGCTGCCTATCGGGCCAGTGGTGCTCGTCGATACGGCTGGCTTCTGCGACGACAGCGTTTTGGGGGAACAGCGGCTCAGTAAAACTCTCGAGGTCGTTCGGAAAACCGATCTGGCGGTCCTGGTCGTATCATCGGAGCGGGAAGAGTTTACTGAGGAGCAGCGGTATCTCGACCTTTTGCGGGAGCATAAGGTCAAAACCGTCTGCGTGGTAAACCAGTTCGGGAAAAAGGAGGGGGTTACCCCTCCCCTCGACCTGCCCACCCTGTTTATCGACGCCTCCAATTTCTCTGAGATGGGGACGTTTAAGAAATTCCTCATCCAGCACGCCGACTGCGATTTTGAGATTCCCTCCCTGACTGGGCATTTGGTGAAGCCCGGCGATTTGGTGATCTTGGTGGCGCCTCAGGACATTCAGGCCCCTAAAGGGCGGCTTATTCTCCCCCAGGTGCAGACCATCCGGGACCTTTTGGACAACGACTGTAAGACGATAGTATTAAAGCCCGCTGATTTACCTCCTATGCTGGCACTTTTAAAAGAGCCGCCCGCACTAGTAATCACCGACTCCCAGGTGTTTAAGACGGTGGACGAAATGCTGCCGAAAGATATCCCCCTCACCTCGTTTTCGGTGCTCATGTCGGAAAACAAGGGAAATATCGAGAGTTTTATCCGTGGAGCCAAGGCGATTTCGTCGCTAAAGCCCGGCGACCGAGTGTTGATTATGGAATCCTGCACGCACCACGCCCTGCCCGACGACATCGCAAGGGAAAAGCTTCCCCGGATGCTTCAAAAATACGTGGGCGGCAAGCTTCAGATCGAGTTGTTTTCGGGGCAGGGGTTCCCCCACGATATGGAGGGGTATAAGCTGATTTTCCACTGCGGGGGCTGCATGCTCAACCGGAAAAACATGCTCTCGAAAATCAGCGAAGCGGAGCAGTACGGAGTGCCTATGACGAACTTTGGCATCGCCATCGCCTATATGAACGGGATGCTCGATAGGATTTGCTGGTAATTGAATCGAAAGCCGCCGGGCGACGAATTTCTTCGTCGTTCGGCGGCTTTTTTTCGTTAAAGCTCCAATAAAAACCGACGCCGATTGATACGGTGCCGGTTTTTTACGCATATAACGCCGCCAGATGGGCGGTGGCAAAGGCAATTTGCAGGTTGAACCCGCCGGTGTATCCATCTACGTCCAGCACCTCGCCAGCAAAAAACAAGCCTTCCAGGAGTTTCGACTCCATGGTCTTGGGGTTTACTTCTTTCACGTCCACGCCGCCGCTGGTGATAATGGCCTCTTCGATGGGGCGAAAGCCGATGGGGTGGAGGGGGAATGCCTTGATTGCGTGAAGGAAGGATTGCCGCTGTTCCTTGGTGATTTCGTGGATTTTGGTTTCAAAGGGGATGCCGGAGCGCTTTAAAACCACCGGAATCATTTTGCGGGGGAGCAAGGCACCCAGACTGTTGATAATATCCCTGTTGAGATTTTGAGAAAAATCCCGGAGGAGCCGTTTATCAAGTTGCTCCTCGGTGAGGCCGGGCTTTAAGTCGATTTCCATACGATACCGATGCTTGTCCGGCTCCCGCATATGAGCTGACGCGGACAGAACCAGAGGCCCACTGACCCCAAAGTGGGTAAAGAGCATCTCCCCCAGCTCGGAGTAGATGGGTTTGCCGTTTTGGGAGACTGTCAAGGTGACGTTTTTGAGGGAAAGCCCCTGCATATCCTTCACGTCCTTTTCTTCGGTGAGGACGGGGATGAGGGAAGGGGCGAGGGGAACGATGGAGTGTCCGGCCTGCTTTGCCAGCTCGTAGCCGTCGCCGGTGGAGCCTGTGAGGGGATAGGATTTTCCACCAGTGGCAATGAGGACGGAGGAAGAAAAATATTCCGCGCCGCTTTCGCAGCGGACGCCGGTGATACGGCCCTCTTCCAGCAGCAACCGGAGGGCCCGTTCAGTGCGGACTTCCACGTTGAGGCGGCGAAGCTCCCGCTCCAGGGCGTTTGCTATGTCATAAGCCCGGTCGGACTGAGGGAAGACCCGGTTGCCCCGTTCGGTTTTGACTGGCACGCCAAGACCTTCAAAAAACGCAATGGTATCATCGGAGGAAAAATTGTGAAAAGCCGAGTATAGAAATCGAGGATTTCTGGGAATATTTGTAATGAGGCCGTTTACGTCACAGTTATTTGTGATGTTGCAGCGCCCTTTACCAGTGATGAGGAGCTTTCTCCCCAGTCGGGGATTTCGCTCCAGCAAAAGGACGGATTTACCGTACCGTCCCGCCGCCATGCAGGCGGCTGTCATCCCGGCGGCGCCGCCGCCTATGATAATCAGATCGTGGCTCATAAAACCCCTTCTATTCGGCAGATTCTTTCTTTTCACTGTTCTGGTAGACGTGGTATTCTGCCCAGATGTTTTCCAGATGGTTGAAGGTGGACATCACTTCATCCTGTTTTTGCAGTCCTACAGCGGCGATGAGAGCGTTGATGAGACTTAAAGGCGCCACCAGAGAATCGACAAAGGAGGTCATATCACTGCGGGCGGCCAGTAAAACGGTTGCGTCCTTGGCGAGGGGGGAGCTGGGGCCGTCGGTAATGGCGACAACAGGTGCACCGGTCTTGGAGGCGAACTCAAATGCCTTGACCGTCAGGTTGGAATACCTGGGAAAGCTGATACCGATCAAAACGTCGCTGCTGCCCAAGCGGATGATCTGCTCGTACAGCTCGCTGGAACTGGAGGTGTGGACCATCCGGACGTTGTTGAACATCAGGTTGAAGTAATACTCCATAAAGCGGGCTAGGGCAGAGGCACTTCGGTCGCCGATGATGTAGATGTTTCGGGCATTGGCGATGGCTGCCGCGGCCTTTTCGAAATCCTCGTGGGAAGTTTCCTCCAGCGTCCGTTTGATTTTGTCCATGTCGGATTGTAATACTTTATTTAATATGTCATCGTTGCCGATCCGCTCTTTGGTAACAGCGATCCGCTGCACCGACGTCAGCTGCGTTTTAATTGTTTGCTGGAGGGTTTTGGACATTTCAGGATAGCCGTTAAAGCCCAACTCATAGGCGAAACGCACCACTGTCGATTCGCTGACACCAACTGTTTGTCCTAACTTCGCCGCCGTCATGAAAGCCGCTTTATCTGCGTGCTCCTGAATGTAGTTGGCGATGCGCTTCTGTGGAGAAGGTGCGCCATTTTGCTGTAATTTGTTCGAGAATATCCATAAAAGTACAGCCTTTCTTCCGGCGGGTTTCCGCCTGATATTTTTAGCCCCGGGAATATCCGTATTGTCCGCGATTTTATGCAGACAATTGTATTTGAGACAATGCACTTATGAATCATATATATAATATACCATGTTCCCAAATTTTTGCAAGAAGAAAAACAATAAATTGCAAAAAATCATGCGTTTTGAATGGAGAGAAAGCGTTTTGCAGACACTTTCCAAAACAAAAACAAAATTGGCGATGAAAGTTCATAAATCGTTTAAAATCCACTCTTGACAATTCTGGAAATCCGTGTTAAATTATATTTAGCACTCAAAGATTAAGAGTGCTAAAACAGAAAGAGGTGATACCGTGAAAGAACTGAATGAGCGGAAGCTCCAGATCCTCAAAACAGTTGTAGAGCGGTATATCAAAACCGGAGAGCCGGTGGGCTCCAAGGTTCTCGCCGAGGAATTTAAAAACGCGGTTTCCTCCGCCACCATCCGAAACGATATGGCGGTTTTGGAACAGCTGGGCTACTTGGAACAGCCCCACACGTCGGCGGGGCGGGTTCCGTCCTATCGGGGGTACCGGTTTTACATCTCCCACCTGATGAAAAAGGTTCCTTTATTAGAGGAAGAAAAGGCAGCTATCGATCAAAAGCTGGTCAAAGGCGACCTGAATCCCAAAACCGTCATCAGCAACGCCATGGAGTTGCTGGCCGACCTGACCGGCTGCGCCATCATCAGCAAGTCGGAGCAGATGAGTTTTTCGGTCATCACCCATGTGGAAGTTATTCCGGCGGGACGGCGGCTGTATGCCCTTTTGATGCTCACATCAAACGGTGCGGTGGAAAACAGGGTCTGCCGGCTGGAATTTGATTTGAGCCATGAACAGATCGACTATTTCGTCAACTTCATCCAGGCCAACATCACAGGGCTTCGGGTAGAGGATTTGACCAACGAGAAGGTATTGGAGCTAGGCGTGGCTTTGGGAAGCTACATGGTAGGGTTGGCGCCGCTTTTGTATGGCGTTTACGACATTACAAACGAGCTTCGCAAAAAGAGCGTAGAAATCCGCAACGAGTCAAATCTCTTGGCGAGAAGCGATTTCCAAAACCGCGATGTGGCAGCACTTTTGAGCCGTAAGGACGACTTGGAAGCGGTGCTCGATAAGGCGTTTGACGGCATCAACGTTATATTTGGCGAGGAAGACGGCGATTTTGCCATCACCAATTCCAGTTTGATATTATCTTCCTACAACCAGGGGGATCGGCCGGCGGGCTCGTTTGGGGTGCTGGGACCGCTGAGACTTGACTACAGCAGAATTATCCCCTATGTGGAATACTTGTCGGACACTGTGTCCAGACTGATGACAGAAGCGTTTGAAGCTGACCGTGACAAACCGAGCCGGGGAGTGAGAAGAGACATTGTGATTGGCCCGGAAGATCACGTATAGGATAGACAGTAAGCGGCGGTCAGCGCTGCGGCAGAAAGGAAGGATGGCTCAAGTGGCTAAGCAGGATAAAAAATCAAAAGAGACAAAGGTAGAAGAAATCGAGGAGACCGTGTCGGAGGAAACCACTGCGAAGGAATCGGCCCCCGAAGAGAAAACGGCCGACGAAATGGAGACTCTTAAGGAAAAAAACAAAGAGTTGGAGGATAAATTGCTCCGGCAGATGGCGGAATTTGATAATTTCCGCAAACGGACCCTAAAAGAAAAAGAGGAAATCGGCGCGGTGGCTAAAAGCAAGTGTATTTCAGAGCTTCTTCCCGTTTTGGACAACTTTGAGCGGGCGTTACAGGCAGAATGCGGGGACGCCGACTTTAAAAAAGGCGTTGAGATGATTTTCACTTCTCTGAAAGATACATTGAGCAAAATGGGCGTCGAGGAAATCGAGGCTGAGGGTCAGGTGTTCGACCCGGAACTCCACTATGCGGTGAGCCGCGTTGAGGATGAAACCTTGGGCGAAAATATCGTGGCAAGCGTGATGCAAAAAGGCTACAAGATGGGCGAAAAAGTGATCCGTCACGCCATGGTGGCTGTCGCCAATCCGTAGAGCTTTTGAATATATCGTAAATTCTGAATACAAATAGATTGATTTAGGAGGAAATTATTATGGGAAAAATCATTGGTATTGACTTAGGTACAACAAACTCCTGCGTAGCAGTTATGGAAGGCGGAGAGCCTGTCGTCATCGCAAACCATGAAGGTGCGAGAACCACTCCTTCGGTTGTAGCATTTTCTAAAGACGGCGAAAGAATGGTAGGCCAAGTGGCAAAACGCCAGGCTATCACCAACCCGGACCGGACCATCAGCTCCATCAAACGGCATATGGGTTCCGATTACAAAGTGGCCATCGATAATAAATCTTACAGCCCGCAGGAAATCTCCGCAATGATCCTGCAAAAACTGAAAACCGATGCAGAAGGTTACTTGGGTGAGAAAGTTACCGAAGCGGTCATCACCGTTCCGGCGTACTTTACCGACGCACAGCGTCAGGCCACCAAAGACGCCGGTAAAATTGCCGGATTGGACGTAAAACGTATTATCAACGAGCCTACAGCCGCGGCTCTCGCCTACGGCATGGACAAAGAGGGCGACCAGAAAGTCATGGTCTACGACCTGGGCGGCGGTACCTTCGATGTGTCCATCATCGAGATGGGCGAAGGCGTGCAGGAAGTTCTGGCCACCGCCGGCAACAACCACCTGGGCGGCGACGACTTCGACCAGCGCATCATCGACTGGATGGCCGACGAATTCAAAAAAGACCAGGGTGTTGACCTCCGCAACGACAAAATGGCTATGCAGCGGCTCAAAGAAGCTGCTGAGAAGGCAAAAATTGAGCTTTCCGGCGTGACCACTTCTCAGATCAACCTGCCCTTCATTACAGCAGACGCAACCGGCCCCAAACATCTCGATATGACTCTGACCCGCGCGAAATTCAACGAGTTGACTGCGGACTTGGTAGAAGCCACTATGGGCCCGGTAAAACAAGCGCTGTCCGACGCGGGCCTCTCCGCTTCCGACTTGAATAAAATCCTGTTGGTAGGTGGTTCTACCAGAATTATCGCTGTACAGGAAGCTGTTGCAAAAGCAACCGGCAAAGAACCCTCCAAAAACCTGAATCCTGACGAGTGCGTCGCGGTTGGCGCCGCTATCCAGGGCGGCGTTCTGGGCGGCGAAGTCAAGGGCCTGCTGCTCTTGGATGTCACTCCGTTGTCTTTGGGCCTTGAGACTTTGGGCGGTGTTTTCACCAAGATTATCGAGAGAAATACCACCATTCCTACCAAGAAATCTCAGATTTTCTCCACTGCTGCCGATGGCCAGACCTCTGTTGAGATCCACGTTCTCCAGGGCGAGAGAGAATTCGCAAAAGACAATAAGTCCTTGGGCATGTTCCACTTGGATGGCATCCCTGCAGCTCCCCGCGGCGTTCCTCAGATTGAAGTTACCTTTGACATTGACGCAAACGGCATCGTCCATGTATCCGCTAAGGATCTGGGCACCGGTAAGGAACAGGATATTACCATTACCTCTTCCACCAACATGAGCAAGGACGACATCGACAAGGCGGTTAAAGAAGCAGAAGCTTTCGCAGCCGAGGACAAAAAGGCCCGTGAAAACGTTGATATCCGCAACGGAGCTGACCAGATGGTATTCCAGTCTGAAAAAACTCTGGGCGAGATCGGCGACAAGATCGACGCTTCCGAGAAGGCTGATTTGCAGGCCAAGATCGACGCTTTGAAAGAGGCGCTCAAAGGCACCGACATTGAAGCCATCAAGACAAAACAGGATGAGCTTCAGAAAGTGTTCTACGCAGTTTCCGAGAAGCTTTACCAGGCTCAGGCTCAAGCTGCACAGGGCGCGCAGGCTGGTCCCGATATGGGCGGTGCTGCAAATGCTGGCAGTACAAATGCTGATCCCAACGTAGTAGATGCGGACTTTAAAGAAGTTGACGACAACAAATAATTGCGCTATATTAGATTGGGTAACATGGGGCGGGCTCATACACAGTCTGCCCTATGGTGCTGTCTAACCGATAGGGCGGCGTCCGCCTTGCCCTACATACTGGGAGGTAATGCCATTGGCTGACAAAAGAGATTATTACGAAGTACTCGGCGTGCAGAAAGGCTGCTCCGAAGACGAACTGAAAAAAGCATACCGCCAAATGGCGAAAAAATATCACCCTGACTTGCATCCCGACGACAAGGAAGCGGAGGCAAAATTCAAAGAGGTCAACGAGGCTTATGAAGTCCTGTCAGACCCCCAGAAACGCTCCCGTTATGACCAGTTTGGCCACGCGGGGGTGGATCCTTCCTTCGGCGGCGGCGCGGGCGGAGCTTACGGCTCCGGCGGTTTCGGTTTCGATATGGGCGACATTGGGGATATTTTTGAAGGATTCTTCGGCGGCGGCTTTGGCGGCTCGTCCAGACGCCAGAATCCCAATGCTCCCCGCAGGGGCACCGATATCCGGATTCAGGTGGCGATTTCCTTCTTCGAGGCCTGCAAAGGCGTCAGCAAGACGGTCAGCGTCAGCCGTTCCGAGTCCTGTCCTGACTGCCATGGCACAGGTGCGGAAAACGGCACCGCTATGAAGACATGTCCCGATTGTAACGGCACTGGGCAGGTGCGGTATCAGCAGCGGACTCCTTTTGGCGTCATCAGCAGTCAGCGGGCCTGCGACAAATGCCAGGGGAAAGGCAAAATCATCGAGAAATCCTGTCCCAAATGTGCAGGGCGGGGCTCTATTAGCAATACCAAAACGGTGGAAATTCAGGTTCCTGCCGGTATCGATGACGGGCAGACTCTTTCTATCCGTGGACAGGGTAACGCAGGCACAAACGGCGGCCCCAACGGCGATTTGCTGGTGCTGATTGCGGTGCGGCCCGACGCGCTGTTTAAACGCAAGGAATATGATATTTACTGCGAGATGCCGATCAGCTATTATCAGGCGGTTACCGGTGACGAGCTGGTGGTGCTCACCATCGATGGCAACGTGAAGTACACTCTGCCGGAGGGAACCCAGCCCGGGACTACTTTCCGTCTTCGTGGCAAAGGCGTGCAGCGATTAAACGGCAGAGGCAGAGGCGACCAGTTTGTGACCATCACAATCGACGTGCCCAAGAACCTTTCCAAAGCGCAGAAGGATAAACTGAAGGCGTTCGAGGATTCTCTGACCGAAAAGCAAACTCAGAAGAAAAAATCTTTTGCTGAGAAATTGAAGGATATGTTTGAGAATAAATAACTTTTTCGGCGGCCAATTACGGCCGCTGATTTTTATTCTATATATTTTTTAAAGAAAACAAAATTTTTATTATTTTCACAACAATTTGGCCCAAAAATATTTACTTTCTATTTTAATTTACCGAATTTTAAAATAGCTGATTGACTTTACTATGATGAAGTGCTACCCTATAGATAAATCGTCTTTTCGACGGAAAATAGGAGGATTTATTCATGAAAAAGAAAACTTTTCTTGCAATGGCCCTGTGCGCTGCAGTTTTGGCACTTACATTGGCTGGCTGCGGATCCGACAAACCCGACAATGATAATTCCAGCAGCTCTGTCAGCGTTTCCGACAACAGCAACTCTGGCGATTCTAGCTCTTCCGATGAGCAGAGCAGCGAACCTGCAGGTGATTTGACGGTTTATAATGAAAACGGTCTGGAGTTTTCCTACCCCTCTTCTTGGATCAAAACCAACACCAATACCGCTGCTGGTGATACTATCGTAGTAATGCCGGAAGATTCTGAGGGTGACAGCGTTGCAGTTATGGTGCAGGATTTGGGTACTAATGTTCCCGCTGTAAAGGACTATATCAACGCAACTCTTCCCATGCTCCAGGCACAGTATGCGGATGCTGAGGTAACTGGTGAAGAATATGACGGCACTCAGAAAGACACTGCTGTGTTCTCTCTGACTGGAACCCTTCAGGGAATGGATATGACCATGGTTCAGTACCACATTTTGAATGGTACTAAGCTGGTTGCTGTGAGCTACAGCGCTCCCGCAGGCGTGGAACCCACAATTGATGATGCTACAGTCAAAGCCATTGTCGATTCTTTGAAAATCGCGTAATTTTAGTGATTTATAAAAAAGCGCCGGGAATAGTCCGGCGCTTTTTGAATTTTTCCTGCTTTCAAGAAGTTTTATAGATCAGCTGTATCATTTGCACTTTTAAATAGGCACTATTAACAGAAAAACCGTAAAAACTTTTACACCCGTTGGGAAAGTTTTGCGGTTTTTTCTTTTTTTCTTCTTGTGCGCCATAGTAAAATATGCTATAATAATTTCATTCGAACAACCCTTTTTATATATATTGTATAATTTGGAAGTTTGATGTCAATTTGCAGCAAAAGATTAGGCTTTCAATCTGCAAAAATCAAAATCACATAAATAAGGAGCGGTAAGTTATGAAAGAGTACAGTGCCAACAACATTAAAAACGTTGCGGTCGTCGGACACGGCGGCAGCGGCAAGACCAGTCTTGTAGAGGCGATGCTGTTTAAAGCGGGCTGCACCGACCGGCTGGGAAAAGTTGCCGACGGAAATACCGTGTCCGATTATGATACAGAAGAAATAAAGAGAAAGGCCTCTCTGAGCCTTTCCATCGATCCCGTTGAATTCCAGAACACCAAGATCAACCTGCTGGATACTCCCGGATTGTTCGATTTTGCCCTGGGCATGAGCGAAGGTATCCGTGCGGCGGGAAGCGTCCTCATTGCGGTCTCCGGCAAATCCGGCGTTACCGTGGGCGCTAGGAAAGCCTATAAAATGGCAGAAAAAATGGAGAAATCCCGTATGATTTTTGTCACCAAGATGGATCAGGAACATGCGGATTTCTATAAAGTCCTGGAGAGTTTGAAGGCTAGCTTCGGCCCTTCTATCTGTCCGCTGGTCGTTCCGTATGTGAAGGATTCCAAAGTTCAGTGCTATATCGACCTTGTAGAAATGAAGGCCTATACATACGAAAACGGCAATCGGAAAGAGGTGCCGATGCCGGATTCGGAGCACCGCATCGAAGGCCTTGTGAACGCCATCAGCGAAGCGGTAGCAGAGACGGACGATGTGCTTTTTGACAAATACTTCTCCGGCGAAAAATACACCCACGAAGAGATGCTCAAAGGTATCCACAAAGGTGTGTTTGACGGTAAGATCACCCCTGTTTTCTGCGGCTCGTCCTTCACCATGGAGGGCATCGACCTGCTGATGGAAGATATGGTGGAGATGCTGCCTTCCGCCGGTGAAAAAGGCGGGGAAGAGGGGATTTCCGGCGATGATATCGTCGAAGTTCCCTGTGACGAAAACGGCGATCCGGTGGCTTATGTCTTCAAGACCATCGCCGACCCGTTTGTCGGAAAACTTTCCTACGTAAAAGTGATTTCCGGAAAACTGGCGCCCGATACCGAGCTTGTCAACATGACTACAGGACAGCCGGAAAAAATCGGAAAACTCCTCTTTATCCGCGGCAAAAAACAGGAGGAGATCAAGCAGATCAGGGCCGGCGATATCTGCGCCATCAGCAAACTGAACGCCAATACCGGCGACACCCTGTGCTCGCCGAAAAAACCGGTTGCTTTAACCAAGACCGAATTCCCGCTCCCCTGCTACTCTATGGCCATCAAGCCGGTGGGCAAGGGAGATGAAAGCAAGATTTCCCAGGGCATTACCCGCCTTTTGGAAGAGGATCCCACTCTGTCCTTCGTCATCAACAACGAGACACATGAGCAGGTGCTCGGCGGTCTCGGTGAACAGCATCTGGATGTGACAGTGGCCAAACTAAAATCCAAGTTCGGCGTTGACGTCACCCTGGAGCCGCCCACAGTGGCGTATAGGGAGACCATCCGCAAAAAAGTAAAGGTTCAGGGCAAACACAAGAAACAGAGTGGCGGTCACGGCCAATACGGCGACGTTTGGATTGAATTCGAGCCCTGCGACGGCGAGGAAATGGTCTTTGAAGAGAAGGTATTCGGAGGTGCTGTCCCCCGCAACTTCTTCCCGGCTGTGGAAAAAGGCCTCCGCGACTGTGTCAAACACGGCACTTTGGCCGGATATCCTGTTGTTGGCTTAAAGGCTGTTTTGGTAGACGGCTCCTACCATCCGGTAGACTCTTCGGAAATGTCCTTTAAGATGGCGGCCTCCTTGGCCTATAAAGCAGGTCTTCCCCAGGCGTCTCCCATTATTTTGGAGCCCATCGGTAAACTCAGCGTCCTCGTCCCGGATAACACCACCGGTGACATGATGGGTGAGCTGAACAAACGCCGTGGACGCGTGCTGGGTATGAACGCTGCGGAAGATGGCATGACTGAAATTGAAGCGGAAGTCCCCATGAGCGAGATGCAGGACTTTGCGACCCTTGTCCGCCAGATGACCCAGGGAAGCGGCAGTTTTACCTTTGTATTTGAGCGTTACGATCCGCTGCCCTCCAATTTGGAAGCGGCAGTCATCGAAAACTCCAAGGCAAAAGAAGAATGATTTTACATTTAAATAAGTAAAAGCGGTATGGTCCATTTAAATTTGGCATACCTATAAAACAAGAATAAATTCCCGCATTCAGGGAAATGCTAGATTGTTTTATAGGGGGAAGTTACATGTTTGTACTTTCAATGAGAATGCCAAAGAAAAAATGGGCCATACTTTCTTTTGTTGTACTCGTTCTTTGCGTCGCCGCTGTTTTTCTGTTTTCAGGTGAACGGGCGGTGCCCACAGGCGGAAAAGCGGCAATTGCGGGCGGCACTAACGAAGAGCGGCTTGCTTATCTGGAAGGTTTTGGCTGGCAGGTGGAGCCGGAACCCTGCGAAATCGTGGAAGTACAAATTCCTCCTGTGTTTAACGACGTTTATGAACAATATAACGACATTCAGAAGAAGCAAAGCTTTGATTTGAAAAAATATGCGGGAAAGAGGGTCAAACGTTTTTGTTATATCGTAACGAATTATCCAAACTATCCGGATGATATTCGTGCAAATCTGCTGATTTCTGAAGGAAAAATCGTCGGAGGGGACATTTGCTCTCTTTCTGAACCTGGATTTATGCATGAATTTAAGAAAAAATAAACAAATATTTTTGATTTTTAATAATATCTACGATTTTCTATTGTTTTTAATAAATTCCTTTTGATTGGACAAAATATTGTAAAGTATTGGTCAATCTACACAAATTGATTTTTTAATCTTTGGACAATAAAGAACTATCTATCGGGAAAGAAATTTGATATAGTATTAATAAGAAATCCAACATCATACGTCAAAAAATAGGAGGTCCGTTTTATGGCAAGCGTAACACTGAAAGGTATTTATAAAAAATATGCCGGTGGCGTAACCGCTGTTTCCGATTTCAATCTGGACATCGAAGATAAAGAGTTTATTATCTTGGTAGGTCCTTCCGGTTGTGGTAAATCCACTACACTGAGAATGATCGCCGGTCTGGAAGAAATCTCCGAAGGTGAGCTTTACATCGGCGACAGACTGGTCAACGACATCGCTCCCAAAGACCGCGATATCGCTATGGTTTTCCAGAACTATGCCCTGTATCCTCACATGACCGTTTTCGATAACATGGCTTTCGGTTTGAAACTCCGCAAAACCCCGAAAGATGAAATTAAACGTCGTGTTGATGAAGCTGCCCGTATCCTGGACATCACCCATCTGCTCGACCGTAAACCCAAGGCTTTGTCCGGTGGTCAGCGTCAGCGTGTTGCTTTGGGTCGTGCTATCGTCCGTGAGCCTCAGGTATTCCTTCTGGATGAGCCTCTGTCCAACCTGGATGCAAAACTCCGTGCGCAGATGAGAACCGAGCTTTCCAAGCTTCATCTCCGCCTCGGCACCACCTTCATTTACGTAACCCATGACCAGACCGAAGCTATGACGATGGGTACCAGAATCGTTGTTATGAAAGACGGTTTCATTCAGCAGGTCGACACTCCTCAGAACCTGTACTCCAAACCTGTTAACGTATTTGTCGCAGGATTCATCGGTTCTCCTCAGATGAACTTTATCGATGTTACCCTTCAGGATAAAGACGGCAAGCTGGTTGTTGTTTTCGACGACGTAGAAGGCGCTGAGAACAACGGTTATGAGATCGAACTTCCGGAAGGCAAGAGAACTCCTGAGTTGGAAGCTTATATCGGCAAAGGTATGATCCTAGGTGTTCGTCCTGAAGACCTTAAGGATGAGGAGATGTTCCTCTCCGCTGCTTCCACTGGCCTTGTCGACTGCACCGTCGACGTAACTGAGCTGATGGGCGCTGAGACATTCCTGTATGTGACCTGCGCTGGCAGAAATCTGATTGCCCGCGTATCTCCCAGATCCACCGCAAAAGCTGGAGACTCCATCAAAATGGCTATTGATGTCAACAAGATTCACTTGTTCGACAAAGAAACCGAGAGAGTTGTCCTCGACTAATTATAGAATAACTAAAAAGCCCGCAGGTTCCATAGCCTGCGGGCTTTTTTATGTATGTTTAGTTTAACTCAATTCCTGAGTTGCGGCTCTTTTGTCGCTTTTGTAAGCGGCCATAGCGGCAAACATTCCGATAGCTGTTAAAATAGCCCAGATAAATACGGTAGTATTCCAGTTGGTTCCGGATACGATAGCGGAGAAAATCGGGCTTGCAAGCGCTGCAAACAAATAGCTAATGGCGTCCAGACATCCGGTAATGGCAGATACCCGGCCGGTTTCCCGAAATCTCAGGCAATAAACGCTGAATACTATATTACACGCACTTGCCATAGCGGCGTTGGCCAGAAACAGGGCAATAATCGTAAGGACCAAATAACGGCCGCGTGTCAGCGACATAAGTAAAAACATCGCCATGGAGACAGCAAAAAGAATAATAGAAGTCTCATATTCGTTTTCTTTGCACTTTTTTAGCAGTTTGAGTCCCAGAAAGGTGCCGATTAGGTTAAAAATCGGCAATACGCTGGTAATGGCAGATGAGGTAGATGGCATAACGTGGAATTGTTCGGTAATATAGGTGGGAATCCAGAACGCAACTGCATTCCGGACAATCCCATTGATGATGGTCATCAAAAGAATCGGGAAAATATGATGTCTGCGCAGTAAGGAAAACAGAGGAAGAAGACCTTTAACCGTTGCCGCTGACATGCGAATTGTACGCAGGTATTTTTTACGTTCCCAGATATGTAGAATGACAAACCACAATATCGCTGTAAGGACAAGTAAAATTCCTGTTAAGTAGAAAGCCCATTTCCATTGATGCTGAGCGGACGTGACGGATGCGATCAAATAGGCGATCATGGTGCCCACAATAGATGCAGCAGTTAGGGCTGTCATCAATAGTCTTCCTGTTTGAGCGGTTGTATTTTCCGCAATAACCTTAGCAAGCGGCCCCCACAACATAGAGAGCAAAAATCCACATGCCGCCCAGCACAGTCCGCCAATGATGGGAGAGGCAGTACAGGAAGATAGAGCGATGACGACACCAGATAGAAAAAGGCCTACCGAAACCATCCATTTGGCCCTGATGCGATCTCCGATCAGACCGTTGATTACCTGGCCAATACCATAAGTAAAGAAGAACATCGAGCCCCATAATCCCAGTGTTGAGCTGGAAAATCCAGTTTCTTGCACCATTTCCGGCATAATCGCGCTGAGGATGCTTCTTCCAGCGTAGCAGGCATTATAAGACAGAAAGCAGACGGTGCCCAAGGATAGGACACCCATTGTAGACATACGCGGTTCATCCATGACAAATCCTACTTTTTCGTAAAATTTTGCCAATTGAAAAGAAAATGTCAGAAAGACTCAGCAAATCAATAATGCTGATAGTGCCGATCCATAATTTCGTTGCTTATCGAGCGTTTTTCCAACATGGTATCCTTCTGTTTCGCATTGATATAGGCGCACAAGGTATCCATCAGCAATAGATGCGTTAGCCGGGAAGAGACGGGCAGACCGTGGATTTGCGTTGCTTCCTTAGAAATAGCGACTAAGCTTACATCGCACAGTTGGGCTAGTGCTCCGCCGGAATAGCTGGTAATGCACATGGTTTTGGCTCCCTGGCTTTTGGCGATTTTCATAGAATCCACAATTTCATCTGTGCGGCCAGTGTGGGAAAAAGCCACCGCAAGGCAATCTTCATCCAACATAGAGGCAGATACGGGGAGCATAAAGGCATCGGTTACCGCAGCACTCTGCAACCCGAGGTACCTAAAACGATAATACGCATCGTTTGCCAGAATGGAAGAGGTTGATACCCCATAAAACTCAATCCGTTTTTTGGTGTTCATAATCAAATCGATTGCTTTTTGCAATTCATCCGGATGAATTGCGTTGTAGGTGGATTGGAAGGACGCTATGGCATTATCCATCGTCTTTTTCATCGCATCTTTGGGAGAATCTCTATCATCTACTTCATCCAAGAGATGATATTTATGTCTGCCCAAGGACTGAGCGATGCCGATTTTTAACCTGGTGAATCCGTCAAATCCCAACTTGTTGGAAAAGTTTACAATGCTACCCTCCGATACTCCAACTTCTTGGGATAGGACACGCATAGTCGTATTGACGACTTTTTCCGGGTTATGTAGGATATAGTCGCCGATTTTCTTTTCCACTTCCGACATCGAGAGGAAATCCTTTTCAATTTGGCTGAGGACGTTCATATTTTCAATCATGGGAATACCTCCGTTGAAAATTACTCATCTGTAGTCCTCTACAATGAGTATATCACATATTTTTATTTTGTCAATTGCTTTTTGCTCAATAAAAATGCAAAACTATACATTATTAAAAAATAGAGTAAAAAATAGAGTAAAAAATAGAGTAAAAAAGACTAACATACTATATCTAAATATAGTATACGGGAAAATATCCCATTTTGTAAAGTTTTTTCGTGATTATTTCTCAAAAATGTGTTAAAATATCTTTTATGAAGTCGATTCCAGTGCTTTTATGACGAAAATTAAAGGACGTGGGACTTTTATGAATTTATTTGCTCAGTTGGACTGTGACGGACAGGAGGAAAAGACAGATATTTTATTTGAAAATTTGCATGCTCGTATTGAACGAATTGTTTCCAGCGGGCAGGTATCTCCGGAAGGATTTTGGTATGAGCAGGATGAGGACGAATGGGTTACAGTCCTGCAGGGAGAGGGCCGCATCCAATATGAAAACGGTGATGTAACCGTCCTGCGTACGGGAGACTGCGTTTTACTGCCGGCAGGAAAACGGCACCGGGTTTCGTACACCAGCAAACAACCTCCTTGCATCTGGCTCTGTGTGTTTAGCGGGAAGGAAGACGGCAGATGAAAATACTGGTTGATGCGGACGCCTGCCCGGTGAAGACGATTATCGTCCGGGAGGCCAGGAAGAGAGGGATACCCGTGACGATGGTCATCGATACCAGCCATGAATTAAACGACGGCTACAGCCGGGTTGTAATAGTGGACAAAGGAGCGGACAGCGCGGATATCAAGCTCATCAATTTGACGAAGCCGGGCGATCTGGTGGTGACCCAGGATTTTGGCGTTGCCGCCATGGCTTTGGGGAAAGGGGCGCTGGCCCTCAACCAAAACGGAATGCAATACACCGAGCAGAATATGGATCAGTTGCTGTTTGAGCGACATGTGGGGAAAGAAGTGCGTCGAAGAGGGCAGCATACCAAGGGGGCTTCAAAGCGTACCGATGCGGAAAACCGCGCCTTTGAAGCAAAATTCATTACATTGCTGGAAAGGGAAATACCATGAAGATTACAAATGAAACCATTGTAAGAATTAACGAACTTGCGAAGAAAGCGAAGAGGGAAGGCCTGACGGAGGCGGAAAAGGTGGAACAGAAAAAGCTGCGGGAAGCCTATGTTGCCGCTTACCGGGAGAACCTGCGCTCTACGCTGGAACAAACAGTGATCGTGGAACCGGACGGCACCAGGAGGCCACTGAAAAAGCATAAAAATGAAAAATAAACCGGAGAAAAGAATGATTTCTCCAGTCGATTTTTGTGCAAGGCGCAGAAATTCAAAAACTTGTCGATTTGGGTTGTAAAGTGCAGGCAATTTCTTTATAATAATAAGAGTATGGAATAGAGCAAGTAAGGGGAAGTTTAAGATGAACTTGATTGGGTTTGACAACGACAAATACCTGAAGATGCAGTCGGAACACATTATGGAGCGGATTTCAAAGTTTGATAACAAACTGTATCTGGAGTTCGGCGGCAAGCTGTTCGACGACTACCACGCATCCAGGGTGCTCCCCGGATTTGCTCCTGACAGCAAAATTAAAATGCTGACCCAGCTAAAGGACGACGCGGAAATCGTCATCGTTATCAACGCCTCGGATATCGAGAAAAATAAGGTTCGCGGCGACTTGGGCATCACGTACGACACCGATGTGCTGCGGCTGATTGACGCTTTCCATGGAATCGGCCTCTATGTGGGGAGCGTGGTGGTAAGTCAGTATGCCGGGCAGACGGCGGCCGAGCATTTTCAGAAAAAGCTGGAAGGCTTAGGTATAAAAGTATACCGCCACTACTCCATTGCCGGATATCCTGCCAATATTCCTTTGATCGTCAGTGACGAAGGCTACGGCAAAAATGAATATATCGAGACGACCCGTCCTTTGGTTATCGTCACCGCTCCCGGGCCCGGCAGCGGCAAGATGGCCACCTGCCTGTCCCAGCTCTATCATGAGTACCGCAGGGGAACCAAGGCAGGCTATGCCAAGTTTGAGACTTTCCCCATCTGGAATCTGCCGTTGAAACATCCGGTGAACCTGGCATATGAGGCGGCTACCGCTGATTTAAACGACGTCAACATGATCGATCCGTTTCATCTGGAGGCTTACGGAGAAACCACTGTCAACTACAACCGGGACGTGGAGATCTTTCCGGTTTTAAACGCTATTTTTGAAAAAATCACCGGAGGAGAAAGCCCTTATAAATCGCCTACCGACATGGGCGTTAACATGGCGGGCAACTGCATCACCGACGACGAGGCGGTTCGTCAGGCTTCCAAGCAGGAAATCGTTCGCCGCTATTATCAGGCCATGTGTGACCGCCGGGCTGGAAGAG